>CAZRLI010000154.1:0-5578 GCA_964600535.1 uncultured Steroidobacteraceae bacterium
CGTGGCCCATCTGGCCATGATCGTGCTGCTGGGCAGCCACATGGCCCGGCAGCAGAAGCCCCAGCCCGAGCGCGCAGGCGGTTGCAGCGGCGAATGAGCGGTTGCGCGCGATCATTCCGCGACCCTCACTTCACGCATCATGCCCGCTTCCATGTGGTAGAGCAGGTGGCAGTGGTACGCCCAGCGGCCGAGTGCGTCGGCACGAACGCGATAGCTGCGGCGCGTACCGGGTGGCATGTCGATCGTGTGCTTGCGCAGGTGGAAGGCGCCGTGTTCGTCTTCGAGGTCGCTCCACAGGCCGTGCAGGTGGATCGGGTGCGTCATCATCGTGTCGTTCACGAGCACGATGCGCAGCCGTTCGCCGTAGCAAAGGCGCAGGGGCGCCGCGTCCATGAATTTCTGGCCGTTGAACGACCACGCAAACTTCTCCATGTGCCCCGTGAGGTGCAATTCGAGTTCGCGGCCCGGCTCGCGGCCGTCCGGGTCGTCGAACAGCGATCGCATCGCGCCGTAGGTCAGCACCGAGCGGCCGTTGCCGCGCAGGCCGATGCCCGGATCGTCGAGTTTCGGTGCCGGCATCATCGTCTGCATGTCGACGAGCGGGTTGCGCGCTTCGGTCGCCCCGTGCCGGGGCATGCCGGGCATGTCGTGGCCGCTGTGGTCCATCGAACCAGGGTCCATGCCGCCGTGCCCCATGTCGTCCAGGGCCAGGATCGGGCGGGGATCGAGCGCGGGAATCTCCGCGGCCAGCCCCGCCTGCACGGCGAGCGTGCCGCGTGCGTAGCCCGTGCGGCCGGTATCCTGCGCGAAAATCGTGTACGCGTCCTCGCCCGCGGGCTCGACGATCACGTCGAAGGTTTCGGCCACAGCGATGCGGAACTCGTCGACCGTGACCGGATGGATGTACTGGCCGTCGGCCGCGACCACCGTCATCTTCAGGCCGGGGATGCGCACGTCGAAGTAGGTCATCGCCGACCCGTTGATGAAGCGCAGCAGCAGCTTCTCGCCGCGCGCAAAGAGTCCGGTCCAGTTGCCGGCGGGCGCCGCGCCGTTCATCAGGTAGGTGTAGGTGTTGGCGTTCACGTCCGACAAGTCGGTCGGCGTCATGCGCATGGCGCCCCAGGCCTTGCGGTCCGCGAGGGTCGGCGAGAGTCCGTCGCGGCGCACATCGGCCGCGAAATCTGCAACGGTGCGCTTGTAGTAGTTGTCGTAGCCGGCGTTCTTCTTCAGGCGGCGGAAGAGGGCGGCGGGATCCATGTCCGTCCAGTCCGAAAGCAGCACGAGGTGTTCGCGGTCGAAGTGATAGGGCGGCGGCTCGCGCGGATCGATGATGATCGCGCCGTAGAGGCCGGCCTGTTCCTGGAACAGCGAATGGCTGTGATACCAGTACGTGCCGGACTGCCGGACCTCGAAGCGGTAGATAAACGACTCACCCGGTGCGATGCCGTCGAAACTGAGGCCGGGCACCCCGTCCATGCTGGCGGGCAACAGCAGGCCGTGCCAATGGATCGATGAAGGCACGGCGCGCAGCCTGTTCTGCACGCGCAGCGTGACCGTGTCGCCCTCGCGCCAGCGCAGGGTCGGCGCGGGCAGGCTGCCGTTCACCGTGATGGCCGTGCGCGGGCGGCCGGTGAAGTCGACCGTCGATTCCCCGATGGAGAGGTGGAAGTCGCGGCCCGCCAGCTGCGCGGCACGGCTGGCGGGCGGCACGGCACCGTGCGCGGGACTGCCCCCGACGCCTGCCATCACACTGCCGGCGGCGAGTCCTTGGACAAAGCGGCGGCGCGAGAGTCCGGCAAGGCCGCTGGCTTGAAATTTCGACATGCAACACTCCAGGTCCCGGGATCCAGGGCGGCCGCGCGCATCGCCGCGGCCCACCGGCTTCGAGCATCGAAAGGCCCAGCTGGCCTCAGGCGATGGGAGGCCGGACCGGATCTGGCAGCGCGGGGGCCGGGCGGCCCGGGAAAGGGGCGCACGAGCCGCGCGCTTGCGGGCCTTCGACCATGGGGAACGGTCCGATCGCACACGGCGCGACGGACTGTGCGCAGGGGCAGCTGCTGCCGCCATGCTGGCAGCAGCCGTGGTCGCCCGCGTGTGCAGGTCCCGGAACCCGGGGTTCGTCATGGCAATCCGCCGCGCCGGTGACGGCCATGGACCCGTGATGCATTGAAATAGCCGACGCCGTCGCCTGCGAACCGTTGAGCAGGAACACGGCACAGAGCAGCAAGCGCGACAGGGGGACGAGCCATCTCATGGGCGCGGGCATTCTAGCGCAGGTGGGTCGCCTGCCTGCCGCCCATCACTACGCATAATGTATATTATGTTAAATATTATCCATACCCCCAGGGCTGGAAAGCGCGCTGGCCGGCTCCCCGCTCGTGCGCGGAGCCGGCCCCGACGCCGACGTTGCGCCGACGCCGCGCGTCAGTCCGCGCGAACCGCTTCCACCTGGATCTGCAGCTCGACTTCCTGCTTGAAGCCGTACGCTTGCCCATAGCTGACGCCGAAGTCGCTGCGCTTAAACTCCGCGGAGGCATCGGCCCCGCAGACTTCCTTCTTCGACACCGGGTGCGGCTTGCAGAGGAATTCGTCGATCTCGAGGGTCAGCGGCCGTGTGACGCCATGGAGCGTCAACGTGCCGACGACCTTGCCGGGCTTGCCGTCCTCGAAATCCCTGAGCTCGCCCTTGTAAACGGCCGTCGGGTACTTCGCGACATCGAACATGTCGGCGGACCTGGCGTGCTCGTTGAGTTTGTCGTTGCCGAAGTCGATCGACCCGACGTCGATCGTCACCTCGACCGTGCCGGTCCGGGCGGCCTTGTCCATCACGATCGTGCCGGAGGCCTGGTTGAACTTGCCGCGCCAGGTCGAGAGCCCGCCCATGTGATCGGCTTCGAAACTGGGATGCGTATGGGTCGGATCGATCTGGTAGGTGACCGGTTCAGCTGAACCCACGGCCAGCCACAGCGCGAACAGGCTGCCGCCGATGGCGGCCTTCTTCGACATCAATTGCATGCAGGTTTCCTCCAGCGCCCACGAGCGCGTCCAGTAGTGCTTCCAGGAGTTCGACCGCCACCTTGTCGGTCAGGACTCCATCCCGGGTGAACTTGCCCGCGGCCGATCCCACGATCACCTGCGGGCGCGTCACGGTGCGCGCATCGAGCCCGAACAGGATCTGTCGCAGATGGTCCTGCGCGCGTACGCCGCCCAGCATACCCGGCGACGCGCTCGCAATGGCGGTCGGCTTGCCGGCGATCGGCGACGGCGTGAGCCGCGACAGCCAGTCGAGCGCGTTCTTGAGCGCGCCCGGTATCGAATAATTGTATTCCGGCGTCACGATCAGCACGCCGTCCGCCGCCCGCACGCGGGCGGCGAGCTGCGCCACCGGTTCCGGCGTACCCAAGCCGTGCAGGTCCTCGTCGTACATCGGCAGGCCGTGCAAGGTCACGACGTCGACCTCGACACCGGCGGGCGCGAGCCTCGCCGCAGCCCGCGCGAGTTTCGTGTTGAGCGAATCCTTGCGCAGGCTGCCGGAGATCGCGAGCAGCCTCACGCGAACCTCCCGGAACTGTAGTCGTCGACCGCCTGGACGATTTGTGCGCGCGTGTTCATCACGAACGGGCCGTACTTCACGACCGGTTCGTTGATCGGCCGGCCCGCCACGAGGATCAGGCGCGCCGCCGCGACGTCGGCCGAGATGCGCACGCGATCGCCCGCCGCGAGCACCGCGAGGTCGCCGCGTACCGCATCGCCGGCTCGATCGCCGATCTTCGCCTGTCCCTCGAACACGTAGATGAAGGCGTTGTGATCGGCGGCAAGCGCGTGCTCGAAACTCGCGCCGCTGGGCAGCGACACGTCGAAGTACAGGGGGTCGGTCGCGATGCCCTCCACCGGGCCGCGGGTCACGGCCCCGTGGGCGTCGATGAAACCGCCCGCGATCACGCGCACTTCAGCGCCCTGCCCGGTGCGCACGAGCGGAATGCTCCCGGGCGCGATATCCTGGTAGCGCGGCGCGCACATCTTGTCCTTCGCGGGCAGGTTGACCCACAGCTGGAAGCCACGCATGCGGCCCTCCTCCTGTTCGGGCATTTCCGAGTGAATGATGCCGCGGCCCGCGGTCATCCACTGCACGCTGCCGGGCACCAGCAGGCCTTCGTTGCCCTGGTTGTCCCGGTGGCGCATGCGGCCTTCGAGCATATAGGTCACCGTCTCGAAACCGCGATGCGGGTGGCTCGGGAAACCGCCGATATAGTCCGCCGAGGACTCCGAGCCGAATTCGTCGAGCATCAGGAACGGGTCGAGGTCGGCGAGCGAACGGCCGCCGATGACGCGTGTCAGCTTGACGCCATCGCCGTCGCTGGTGGGTTGGCCGCGCACGAGTCGGGCGATCTCGCGCGTCCCGGTCACAATCTGCCTGAGGTTTTGCATGGCCTGCACTCTACCCCCTGCGCCCCCCGGCTCCAGCCACCCGCAGCCGAAAGGCGCGTTCGGTACAATCGAACGATGGAGTACAGGCTCGAGGACATCGAGACCTTCCTGGCGGTGATCGAGACCGGCAGCGTGAGTGCCGGGGCGCTGCGCCTCAACCTCGCCAAGTCGGTCGTCAGCGAGCGCCTGAAACGGCTCGAAGCCGCGCTCGGCGCGACCCTGCTGCACCGCTCGGCCCAGGGCGTCGCGCCCACCGACCGCGGGGTCGATTTCTACCAGCGTTCGCGCGCGGTGCTCGAGCAGCTGGATGCCGCGGCGGAAGCGGTGACCGAGGACGAAGGCGCCCTGAAGGGGCTGCTGCGCATCGCCGCGCCGATGAGCTTCGGGGCGCGCTGGCTGGGTCCCGCCCTCTTCCCGCTGCTGCGCGAGCACCCGCAGCTCTCCGTGGCGCTCGATCTCGACGACCGGCGGGTCGACCTGCTGGCGGGCGGCTACGACCTCGGCATCCGCTCGGGGCGCCTCGGCGATCCGGGCCTGGTCGCGCGCAAGCTCGCGCCGGTGCGCGTGCTCGTCTGCGCGAGCCCCGACTATGTGCGCACGCATGGCTCGCCGGCCACGCTCGAGGATCTCGACCGGCATGCGACGATCGGCTACTCGCTGCTGCCATCGGACCAGGTCTGGCAGTTCGAGCCCGCGCGCAAGGGCGGCGAGTCGCGCGCTGTCAATACCCACTGCCGCATCGTGATCAACAACGGTGACGCGATGCGCGAGGCGGCGATCGCGGGACTCGGCCTCGCGGTGCTGCCCGCCTTCGTGGTGGCCGATGCGTTGCGCGATGGCCGGCTCGTCGATGCCGCACCGGCCCTCAGGCCGCTCGGCCAGTTCATCTGGGCGATGTATCCGCACACCCGCCACCCGTCGCGCAAGGTGCGGGTGATCATCGAGCACCTGCGCAGGGCGTTTCGCGATGGCGAGCCGTGGGGCGCGGGCCCGGCCGCCCGCTCCTAGCCGGCCCAGTCGAGGATCACCTTGCCCGACTGGCCGGAGCCCATGATCTCGAAGCCGTCGCGGAAGTCGGTGATCGGCAGCCGGTGGGTGACGACCGGGCGGATGTCGAGGCCGCTCTGCAGCATGCTCGCCATCTTGTACC
>CAZRLI010000155.1:0-5551 GCA_964600535.1 uncultured Steroidobacteraceae bacterium
GATTTCACCTGCTGGCTCACGGCCGCGGGCGTCACGTGCAGCGCCTCGGCCGCGTCCGCGAAATTGAGCCGCGCGGCCACCGCCTCGAAGACGCGCAGGGCATTGAGGGGCAACCGGTCGTAAGCCGCTTCCATCGGCAACCTTTCTTAATGCTGCTTCAGTTAGTCCGTTTGTTCCCCGACGGCTGCGCGGGGAAAGTACGCCGGTCGAATTATCACGGAGTCGACCCCCACGGAGGAAATATGGACAGCAGGCTTTCCGGTATCCGCATCGTCGCGCTGATCGGTGCGGCGCTCATCACGGCGTTCGGCATGTCGCCGTACGATTTCGCCTACTACGTCGCCCTCGTGTCGCCGTGAACGTGCACGGCCGCGACCGTCCGCGGACGTGTCCGGTGTCCGGCACCGGACACGCCCGCGGCAGGGCGGGCCTGTGAGCGGCGGGAATTTCCATCGCATGATCAATAGCTTGCAGGCGCGCGAGGTGCTGGCACGCTTGCTGCAATATCGAGGGCATGAAGATCACCGCCCTGCGCAAGCCGACCATTGCCGCGAGCCCGGCCGGCGACGGCAGCATCCGCGACACGGCCTCGCAGGACGTGGCGCGCGATCCGGCACCGCGCAGCGCAGCCCGCCGCCGGCGCATGCTGTGGATGGGTGCCGGGGCCGCGATCGCGCTGCTGGCTTTCGCGTGGCTCATCCGTGGCTGGCTCGCTTCGAATCATACGGTGCCGCTCGAGCGCCTGCGCATTGCGACCGTGACCCGCGGGCACTTCGTGCGGGACGTCGCGGCGCAGGGGACGGTGATCGCGGCGGTGAGCCCCACGCTGTTCGCGTCGGCGCCGGGCACCATTGCCTACCAGGTGCGCGCCGGCGACACGGTCAGGCGCGGCGACACGCTCGCGACGCTCGACAGCCCCGCGCTGCGCAATGAATACGAACGCGAGCGTGCCACGCTCGCCGGCCTCGACGCCGCGCTCGCCCGCCAGGCCATCGAGATCCGCCGCCAGAACCTCCTGAACCAGCAGCAGGCCGACCTGGCGGACGTGCAGATCCGCGCCGCGGAGCGTGAACTGGCGCGCGCGCAGTCGGCATGGGAATCGCGCGTGATCCCCGAGCGCGACCTGCGCAAGGCACAGGATGACGTTTCGACCGCGCGCCTCAACTTCGACCATGCCAGCGCCACGACCGGGCTCGAACGCGAGAGCCTGCAGCTCGACCTGCGTACCCGCCGCCTCGAGCGCGACCGGCAGGCCCTCGTCGTCGCGAACCTCGGGCGTCGCGTCGCCGAACTCGCGGTGAAGTCCCCGGTGGACGGCGTGGTCGCCAACCTCGCGCAAGTCGAGCGCGCCAATGTCGCCGAGAACGCGCCGCTCGTGACGGTCGTCGACCTCGGCGTCTTCGAGGTCGAGTTCCAGGTCGCCGAGAGCTACGCGACGGAGATTCGCCCGGGAATGGCGGCCGAAATCACCCTCGACGGTCGCACCTACCCCGGCACGGTCGCGTCGATCTCGCCCGAGGTGCGCCAGAGCCAGGTGACCGGCCGCCTCAAGTTCGCCGCCGGGCCGCCGAAGTCGCTGCGCCAGAACCAGCGCGCCTCGGTGCGCATCGTGCTCGACGAGCGCGACGGCGTGCTCGCCTTCGATCGCGGCTCGACGCTCGACGACCTGACCCGCGCGGTCTATGTCGTGCGCGGCGATCGGGCGATCCGCACCCCCGTACAGCTCGGCGCCGCCTCGATCACGAAGATCGAGGTGCTCTCCGGCCTCGCCGCGCAGGACCGCGTGATCATCTCCGACACCGGCGACTTCCAGGCCGCCCCCGAAATCACCATCGTCGATTGAGCCTCAACGCAAGGAACCCAGCCATGCTCGCCATGCGCCACATCAGCAAGATCTTCCGCACCGACCTCATCGAGACGCATGCCCTGCGCGACTTCTCGCTCGATGTCTCCGAAGGGGATTTCGTGGCCGTGACCGGTCCCTCGGGTTCCGGCAAGACGACGTTCCTGAACGTCGCCGGCCTGCTCGAGGGCTTCGACACGGGTACCTACAGCCTCGATGGCGTCGACACGAGCGGACTGTCCGACGATGCGCGCTCGCGGCTGCGCAACGAGAAGATCGGCTTCATCTTCCAGAGCTTCAACCTGATCCCGGACCTCGACATCTTCGACAATGTCGACGTGCCACTGCGCTACCGGCGCATGAAGGCGGGCGAGCGGCGCGAGCGCATCACGAGCGCACTCGACCTCGTCGGCCTCGGTTCGCGCGCGCACCACATGCCGTCGCAGCTCTCGGGCGGCCAGCAGCAGCGCGTCGCGATCGCCCGCGCCATCGCCGGCGACCCGAAGTTCCTGCTGGCGGACGAGCCGACCGGCAACCTCGACTCGCTGATGGCGCGCCAGGTGATGGATCTCCTCGAGCAGATCAACGAGATGGGCACCACGATCGTGCTCGTGACGCATGACCCGGAGCTCGCGCGTCGCGCGCAGCGCAACGTGCAGATCATCGATGGCCAGGTCTCCGACTTCCGGCCCCATGAGCCGCCGCTGCACGTGGCGCGCGGACAGGCGCCGCAGGCCGCCGGCGTGTCGGCCTGAGGAGGCGCAGCATGTTTGGCTACTACGTCAAGCTGGCCGCGCGCAGCCTCGGGCGCAGCCGCGGGATCACCGCGCTGATGGTGCTCGCGGTCGCGCTCGGCATCGCCGTGTGCGTGATCACGCTGACCGTCCACCACGGCATGTCGTCGAACCCGATCTGGTGGAAGAACGACCGGCTCTACGCCGTGACCCTCGACAGCTGGGACCCGGAGCGGCCGGCGAACGCCAAGCAGCCGGCATTGCCGCCGCCGGACCTCACGTGGCGCGACGCCGCGGCCATCACGCGCTCGGATATCCCGCAGCGCTCGGTCCGCATGTACAAGAGCGTCGGAGTGCTGAGCGCCGGTGATCCGGCGAGCAAGGCGCGCCCGGAACAGGTGCTCGCACGCGTGACGACCGCGGACTTCTTCGCCATGTTCGAGGTGCCCTTCCGCTATGGCGGCGGCTGGAAGAGCGCAGCCGACACGGGTCCCGAGCCGGTCGTCGTGCTGAGCGAGGCCATGAACGAACACTTCTTCGGCGGCGCCGACAGCGTCGGCAAGACGATCCGCTGGGACGACCGCGAATACCGCGTGATCGGCGTGCTCGATCACTGGCATCCCGCGCCCAAGTTCTACGACGTCAACAACGGCGCGTTCGACGATCCGGAGGATATCTACATTCCGTTCGGATGGTCGGAGGCCCTCGAGTTGCGCAGCGCGGGCAACACCAACTGCTGGAAGCCGGAGAACATCCAGTCGGTCGCGGATTTTCTGCGCTCCGAGTGTGTGTGGATCCAGGCCTGGGTCGAGTTGCCCGACGCCACGGCACGCGCGCGCATGCAGGCCTACCTCGACAATTACGTCGCAGGCGAGCGTCGCAACGGCCGGTTCCAGCGCCCGGACAACAACCGCCTGACGCCTGTCGACCAGTGGCTTGCCGACAACGAGGTCGTCGGCAACGACAGCCCGATGCTGGTGGCGCTCGCCTTCGCGTTCTTCACCGTCTGTCTCATCAACACGGTGGGACTGTTGCTGGCGAAGTTCCTCGGCAATGCCTCGATCACCGGCGTGCGCCGCGCGCTCGGCGCGAGCCGCCGCCAGGTGTTCCTGCAGCACCTGACCGAGGCGGGCCTGCTCGCGACCGTGGGCGCGGTACTCGGCATCGTGCTGGCCGTCGGCGGGCTCTGGGCACTGCGCGTCATGTACGCCTCGCCGAGCGGGGCGGGATTCACGGGCCTGATGCATGTCGACGCCTGGAGCCTGATGGTGACGGTGGCGCTCGCCGTCGGCGCATCCCTCGCGGCGGGCCTGTATCCGGCCTGGCGCGTCGGCCGCCTCGCCCCTGCCGTGTACCTGAAATCGCAGTGAGGACCCCATGATCACCCAGGACATCCGCCCGATACTCTCAGCGCTGCTGCGCAACCGCACCGGCGCGGTGCTGGTCGCGATGCAGGTCGCGATCGCGCTCGCGGTGCTCGTGAACGCCGTGTACGTGGTCAAGCAGCGCGTCGACAAGATCGGCCGGCCGACCGGGATGGACATCGAGAACATCTTCATGGTCTCGAGCACCGGGTTTGCCGTCGACTACGACAATGCCGCGACGACCGCGGCCGACCTCGCGTGGCTCAGGGGCCTGCCGGGCGTGCGCGCCGCCACGCTGTCGAGCAGCCTGCCGCTGAGCGGCGGCGGCTCGTCGAACACGCTCTACCAGACGCCCGAGGTCAAGGGCGACGGCACGCCGATGAACTACTTCGATTTCGACGAGTACGGCATCGAGGCGCTCGGGGTCCGGCTGGTTGCGGGGCGCAACTTCCGCGCGGACGAGATCCTGCCGGAAGACCCGACCTACAGCCAGCCGGTGCCAAGCCTGATCGTGACGCGGGCCCTCGCGCGGGCGCTGTTCGGCACCGAGGACGCGGTCGGCAAGGTCACCTATGACGGGCTCGGCCGGCCCGTCACGGTGATCGGCGTGATCGAGCACATGCAGGGCTCGTGGGTCGACTGGGACAAGCTCGACTACGTGGGCCTGTTGCCGCGGCGCGCATTCGGCCCGCGTGCGCTCTACCTCGTGCGTACGCTGCCCGGCCAGCGCGACGCGATCATGAAGCTGGCGGAGGCGCAGCTGTCCGCGTCCGAGCCGCGCCGCATGGTCCAGTACGTGCGCCCGCTCGAATACTACCGCGACCGCAGCTACCAGGCGGATCGCAACATGGCGATCTTCCTGGTCAGCGTCACCGCGCTGCTCGGCTGCGTCACCGCGCTCGGCATCTTCGCGCTCGCCACCTTCAACGTGAACGTGCGCACCCGCCAGATCGGCACGCGACGCGCGGTCGGCGCGCGCAAGGCCGACATCGTGCGCTACTTCATGGTCGAGAACTGGCTCGTCACGACGGCGGGCGTGGTGCTGGGCGCGGCATTGGCCCTCGGGGTCGGTTTCGCGCTCTCGCGTGCCTACCAGTTGCCGCGCCTCGACCTCTACTACCTGGTCGGCGGCGTGCTCGTGCTCTGGGCGGTCGGCCAGGTCGCGGCCTGGCAGCCGTCGCGTCGGGCGGCGCGGGTCTCGCCCTCGGTCGCTACCCGCACGGTGTAAGGCCGGGTAACCTGCAACCCTTTGGCAGCCATCCGCATCCAAGCCATGAGGTCAGCCACCACGGACGCCCTGCGCCGCAGCCTGATGAATCGCACCGTGCTGGTGATCGACGACAACGAGGCCGTGCGCACCGCGTTCGACGTGCTGCTGTCGATCCACGGCGTGCGCACGCTGACGGCCGCGTCACCGCCCGAGGGGCTCGCCCTGCTCGCGCGCGAACCGGTGCACCTCGTGATCCAGGACATGAATTTCCGGCGCGAGGCGACGAGCGGCGCGGAGGGCGTGCAGCTCTTCCACGCGATCCGCGCGCAGCGGCCCGAGCTGCCCGTGATCCTGCTGACCGCGTGGACCCACCTCGAGACCGCAGTCGAGCTCGTCAAGG
>CAZRLI010000156.1:0-5542 GCA_964600535.1 uncultured Steroidobacteraceae bacterium
CTGTACATCGCCTTCGTGCTGGGACCGCAGCGCTGGCCGGTCGGGCAGTTCCTTGCGGTCGGTACAGTGAACTACGGCTACAAGATGGCGGCCGCGGTCGCACTCATCCCCCTCCTGTACCTGTCGCGCGGCTTCATCGAACGCTACCTGGGCCTCGCGGAAGCCGACCGGTTGCGGCGGGAAGCAGCGAGCTGATCGCGTATAATCCGCCGATGAAGAACTTACCGATCGCAATCCTCGTCGTCGTGGCCGCCGCGGCCTCCCCCGCGATGGCCGAATGGAAGGGCAAGGCGGAAGCGGGCATCGTCTTTTCGCGCGGCAACACCGAAACCACCACCGCCAACGGCAAGCTCGACATGGCAAGCGACCTCGACCGGTGGAAGCACTCCGCGTACCTGGCGGCGCTCTATGCCGAGAGCGAGGACAGCGTGACGAACGAACTCGAGACTTCCGCCGAGCGCTATGAAGGGCGCTGGCAATCAGACTACAAGTTCCGGCCGCGGGCCTACTGGTTCGGAGGCCTGCGCTACGAGCGCGACGAATTCAGCGGTTTCGACTACCAGGCCTCGCTGACGACCGGTCTCGGCTATCGGTTCATCGACACCGAACGCACCAAGTTCTACGGGCAGGCCGGCCTCGGCTATCGGCAGCTCAAGGACTCGCTCACCGCAGCGAAGGAGGACGAGGTCGTCTATCGTGGCGACCTCGGCTTCGAACGGCAACTGACGTCGAACACGAAGCTCACGGACAAGCTGATCGTCGAGGCGGCCGCGGCCAATACCTTCGCGGGCAACGACCTCGCGCTCGAGGTGAAGATGAGCGAGCGTTTCGGACTGTCGCTCGGCTATGGCGTGCGTTACAACTCGGACCCGCCGCCCGGCCTCGAGTCGACCGATACGCTGATGACGGTGAACCTCGGCTACTCGTTCTGATGTAGTTTTCCAGGCAAGGCGGCACCATGCGGTTATCGGGCATCGCGACAGCCATCAATCCCACCTGGCTTGCGCCCGAGGAGCCGCTGGTCCGCTCGCTCGCCGACCGTGCGCGCCTCGAACCAGCCACGCGGGCGCGCATCGCCTCGCGCGCACTCGACCTCGTGCAGCGGGTGCGCGCCGACAAGGGCAGCGGCAGCTCACTCGATGCATTCCTGCGGGAATACAGCCTCGCGTCCCGCGAAGGCGTCATCCTGATGTGCCTCGCGGAGGCCCTGCTGCGCATCCCCGATGCCGAGACCGCCGACCGGCTGATCGCCGACAAGATCAGCGCGGGTGACTGGGCGGACCACCTTGGCGACAGCGAATCGCTGTTCGTCAACGCGTCGACCTGGGGCCTGATGCTGACCGGCCGCGTGGTTCAGGTGGAGACCGAGGCCATCGGTTCCGCGCGCAACTGGTTCGGGCGCCTCGCGAGCCGCATCGGCGAGCCGGTGGCCCGCGCCGCGCTGCGCCAGTCGATGAAGATCCTCGGCCACCAGTTCGTGATGGGGCGCGACATCAGGGAAGCGCTGGCGCGCGCCGGCGGCAAGCGCGAGCGTGCCTACCGCTATTCCTTCGACATGCTCGGCGAGGCCGCGCTCACGGCGGCGGACGCCGACCGCTATCTGGACAAGTATCGTGATGCGATCGCGCAGCTCGCCTCCCCGTCGAAGGGGGACGTGGTCGCCGCCCACAGTATTTCAGTGAAACTCTCGGCGCTGCATCCGCGCTACGAGTTCGCGCAGCGCGAGCGCGTGCTCACCGAGCTCGCGCCGCGCCTGCTCGAGCTTACCCGCCTCGCGCGCGCGGGCGGCATCGGCCTGACCGTCGACGCCGAGGAGGCGGAGCGCCTCGAGCTGTCGCTGGAGCTGATCGACCAGGTATTGAAGGACGAGGTGACGCAAGGCTACGACGGCTTCGGGCTCGCGGTGCAGGCCTACCAGAAGCGCGCGCCCGGCGTGATCGACTGGCTCGCGGGTCGCGCGGGCTCACTCCACCGCCGGCTCTGCGTACGGCTCGTCAAGGGAGCCTACTGGGACAGCGAGGTCAAGCGCGCCCAGGAGCGCGGGCTGCCGTCCTATCCGGTCTACACGCGCAAGGCGAATACCGATGTCGCCTACCTCGCCTGTGCGCGCCGGCTCGCCGAGGCAAAGGGTGTCCTCTATCCGCAGCTTGCGACCCACAATGCACACACGGTGGCATGGGTTGCCGAGCATTTTTCGGCCGCCGGCGCCCCGTTCGAATTCCAGCGCCTGCATGGCATGGGCGAGGAGCTCTACGCGCACGTGGTGGGCGGGGAGTGGGGGGATTTCCCCTGTCGCGTTTACGCGCCGGTCGGCGCGCACGCGGACCTGCTGCCATACCTCGTGCGCCGGCTGCTCGAGAACGGCGCCAACACCTCGTTCGTCAACCGGCTGGTCGACGCCAGCCTGCCGCCGGAATCGGTGGTGGCTGACCCGGTGGCGGACGTCGATGGGGCGACACAGGTCGCGCACCCGCGCATCCCGCTGCCGCCCGATCTCTATGGCGTCGAGCGGCGCAATTCACTCGGCGCCAACCTCGCGGACGGCGCGGAAGTCGCGGCCTTGCACGCGGCCTGCGCGCGCAGCCAGGCCGAGCACTGGCACGCCGAGCCGTTGACCGTGGGCGCGGTCGAGGCGGGCGACAGGCACGATCTCGTCAATCCGGCGCACGAACGTGAAGTCGTCGGGGCCGTCACCAATGCCACCGCCGCGGCGGTCGACCAGGCCGCCGTGCAAGCCCGGGCGGCGCAACCGGGATGGGACGCGCTGGGCGGCGCGGCCCGCGCGGTGATTCTCGAGCGCGCGGCCGACCTGCTCGCGCAGGACCGGCCGGGCCTCGTTGCGCGCTGCATCCGCGAGGCCGGCAAGTCGATCCCGGACAGTATCGCCGAGGTTCGCGAGGCGGAGGATTTCCTGCGCTACTACGCGCAGCGCGCGCGCGCCGAGTTCGAGGGTGACGTGCTGCTGCCGGGTCCGACCGGCGAGCGCAATGCCATTCGCCTGCGCGGCCGCGGGGTGTTCGGCTGCATCAGCCCGTGGAATTTTCCCGTGGCCATCTTCACGGGGCAGGTCGCTGCGGCACTCGCCGCCGGCAATGGCGTGCTCGCGAAGCCCGCGGAACAGACGCCGCTGTGCGCCGCGCGCGTGGTCGAACTGCTGCATCGCGCGGGCGTGCCGCGCGCAGTACTGCATTTCCTGCCGGGACACGGCTCGGTGGTGGGCGCGGCGATGTCGCGCAGCGAGGATCTCGCCGGCATCTGCTTTACCGGCTCGACGGAAACCGCGCGCCTCATCGAGCGGTCGATGGCTGCGCGCAGCGGCGCGATCGGCACGTTGATAGCCGAGACCGGCGGCCTCAACGCCATGATCGTCGACAGCTCGGCGCTCGCCGAGCAGGTGGTGCTCGACGCCGTGGCCTCGGGCTTCAACAGCGCCGGGCAGCGCTGCTCGGCGTTGCGCCTGCTGATCGTGCAGGCGGAAGTCGCGCCGCGCGTGCTGGAACTGCTGGCGGGCTACATGGATGAGCTGGTGGTCGGCGACCCGGCATTGCTGGCGACGGACGTCGGGCCGGTGATCGATCGCGATGCCCTCGCGATGCTCGAGGCCCATGCGCAGAAGGTCATGGCGAAAGCCCGCTGGTCGCACCGCGCGCGGCTGCCTGCGTCGGCGGCGGCCGGCCGGTTCTTTGCGCCGCTCGCGGTCGAGATCGATCGCATCGAGGACCTCGAGCGCGAGGTGTTCGGTCCCATCGTGCACGTGGTGCGCTTCGAGGCCGCGAAGCTCGATGAGGTGGTGGATGCCGTCAACGCGCGCGGCTACGGACTCACGCTCGGGGTGCAGACGCGCATCGACAGCCTGGCCCAGCACATCGCGCGGCGGGCCCGGGTCGGCAACGTGTACGTCAATCGCAACATGATCGGCGCGGTCGTCGGCGTGCAGCCCTTCGGCGGCTGCGGCCTGTCCGGGACCGGACCGAAGGCGGGCGGTCCGCACTACCTGCATCGCTTCGCCACCGAGCAGACGTTCAGCATCAATACCGCGGCGGTGGGCGGCAATGCGACCCTGCTGTCATTGACCGAACAATGAGCGCACTCAGCGTATTCGACATCTTCAAGGTCGGGATCGGTCCGTCGAGCTCGCACACCATGGGCCCGATGCGCGCGGCGCGCGAGTTCGCGCTCGACCTCGAGCAGGCCGGCCTGCTCGCACGCACGCGGCAGGTCTATGTGCGCCTGTATGGATCGCTCGCGCTCACCGGCGCAGGCCACGGCACCGATCGTGCCGTCCTCGCAGGCCTCGAGGGAGCCGACCCGGCCAGCGTCGATCCGGACCAGATGCAGCGCGACGTGGCGCGCATCCGCGCGCAGGGTCGCCTGCGGCTGCTCGGCCGGCACGAGATCGCCTTCGACGAACCGATGCAGCTGCTGTTCCTCACGCACGAGTCGCTGCCGGCGCATACCAACGGGATGCGATTTGCGGCGCTCGATGAGGCCGGCAGGGAACTGGGCGCCGGCGAGTTCTACTCGGTCGGCGGTGGATTCATCGTGCGCGCCGCCACACCGGCGCGAGCGCCGTCGTCGCCGGGCGCCGCGGGCCTCCCGGCCCCGGCGCGCAAGCCCGATCCCGATGTGCCGTATCCGTTTGCCACGAGCGCCGAGTTGCTCGCGCACTGCCGGGCGGGCGGCCTCGAGATATTCGAACTGCTGCTGGCGAACGAGCGCGCGTGGCGCTCGCCGGAAGCGGTGCGCGCCGGGTTGATCGAAATCTGGCGCGTGATGCAGGCCTGCGTCGAGCGTGGCTTCCAGCAGCAGGGCGTGTTGCCGGGGGTGCTCAAGGTGCGGCGGCGCGCACCGCGCCTGCATCGGGTGCTCTCGGAGAGTTCCGCCGACCATCCGGTCGATCCGATGGAGTGGGTCAATGCCTGGGCTCTCGCCGTCAATGAAGAGAACGCAGCCGGCGGCCGGGTGGTGACCGCGCCCACCAACGGTGCAGCCGGCATCGTGCCGGCCGTGCTGCAGTACTACACGCGCTTCGAGCGCGGCGCGAATGAGGAAGGCGTGCTGCGCTTCCTGCTCACGGCCGGCGGCGTCGCCATGCTCTACAAGAAGGGCGCATCCATATCTGGCGCCGAGATGGGCTGCATGGGCGAAGTCGGCGTCGCATGCTCGATGGCGGCCGCAGGGCTCGTCGCGGCGCTGCACGGCACGAATGAACAGGTCGAGAATGCGGCGGAAATCGGCATGGAGCACAACCTTGGCCTCACCTGCGACCCGGTCGCGGGGCTGGTGCAGATTCCCTGCATCGAGCGCAACGCGATGGGCGCGGTCAAGGCAATCAACGCGGCGCGGCTCGCGATGCGCGGTGACGGTTCGCACAAGGTCTCGCTCGACCAGGTGATCGCGACCATGCGCCAGACCGGTCGCGACATGTCGACGATCTACAAGGAAACCTCGCAGGGAGGGCTGGCGGTCAACGTGCCGGAGTGCTGATTCCAGACGCACGCCACGGTGCGTGCAGCGTGATTCGCAGTATCTGGCCGTTGTC
>CAZRLI010000157.1:0-5515 GCA_964600535.1 uncultured Steroidobacteraceae bacterium
GCCGCAGGTTCAGTAGGCGTCGCGGCGCCAGGCGATTTCGACGAATGCGGCCCGCCCGCGCCCCGGGAAGTAGCGGTAGTTGCCGAACGCGTAGTCCGCGCGGTCCGCGTAGGCGGTGTCGGCGAGGTTGAGAGCGCGCAGCGAAATTCGCCACTCGGGCAAGGGTGCCCAGCTCGCCCGCAGGTTGAACAGCCTGTGGCCGGCATAGGCGTGCGCATTGGCCGCATCGAGCCAGTAGCGCCCGACGTCGAGCACCTCGAGTTCCGCATCGATCGTGGGTCGCGGCGACCAGCCGACGCGCAGGGCGTGGACATTGCGCGGCGCGGTGTCGAGGTCATTGCCGCGGCGTATCGTCTCGCCGCCTTCGACCGCTGCGCTGAACGCATAGCGATGCCACGCCACGCTGCCGCCGACGCTCGCGCGCCAGTGGCCGGCGGGACGCCAGGCGAGCCGGTACTCGATGCCGCGGTGGGTCGTGCGGCCGCCGTTGACATTGAATCCCGCGGCGTCACGCACGATTACCTGGCGCTTCTCGAGTGCGTAGGCCGCCACTGACCATGCGAGGGGGTCGCGATCGCCCATCCAGCCGAGCTCGGCGCCCTGCAGTTCCTCGGAATCGAGCGTGGCGATGTCCTGCTGCCGCTGCAGGCGATAGAGCTCGGTCTGCTCGGGCGGTCGAAAACCGCGCGACCAGTTCGCATACAGGCGCTGTCCGGTCGCGGGCGTGAACATCACCTCGACCCTGGGAGCGACGTTGGCGAACGCGTCGCTGCGATCGGCGGGGCGATGGTAGAGGCAGCCGCTCGCCCCGCAGGGCAGGCCCTGCTCGTCGGTGTTGCCGGCGAGCATGCGGTTGTCGTAGTCGTAGCGGGTGCGCTCCAGGCGCAGGGCGGCACCGATCGTCCAGCGCTCCGCGGGCGCGAAGTCGAGCGTCGCGTACGCGCCCGCCGTGAGGCCCGCGACGCGATAGTCGTAGTGCTTGCCCGCGGGCCGGATCGCATTCGCCGCGGGCGGGCCGTCGGTCGTGGGCCCGTCCTGCGTTTCCCGCAGCATCGAATCGGACGCCTCGAGATCCGCCCCGGCGCCCCAGCCCCAGCGCTGCGCAAGCGGGCGGCGCCACGCCGCGCCTGCCAGCAGGCTCGACTGCGCATTCTCCTCGAGCGGCTTGCCGAGCAGGAAATGCTGCAGGAGCTGCATCTGCGAGCGCCGTACCGCCAGGTGCAGTTCGTCGCTGCATCCCTCACAGGCAGCGCGCAACCAGCGTGCCGTGCCACGCGCACTCCACGCATCGCGGAAGGCCTCCGGGTCGGGGTTCGAGCGCGCGACCGCGCGGTCCTTGTAGGCGTCCCCGCCGAGGATGAAACCGGCGGTCTCCTGGTCCAGCACCGTGCCTGCCGCGCGCAGCTGCAAGACACCGCCGGCGAGGTCGAGATCATCGTAGGCGAGATTGAGCTTGCCTTCGTCGAAGCCGGAATCCGCGCGAAATCCACCATCGTGCGCGAAGAGGCCGTACGCACCGAGGCCCCGCCGTCCGCCCTGCCAGCCGGCCGCGAGCCGCGCGCGCCGGTAGCCATCGGGCCCGCCTGCGAGCGCGATGCCCGGCCGCGGGAGGTCGGCCACCCGGGGAGTGCGCACGTTGACGATGCCGTGTACGGCACTCGCGCCGTACAGGGCGGGTCCCGGGCCACGCAGGATCTCGATGCCACCGGCCTGCTCGGTATTCACCTCGAAGAGGTCGTTCACGTTGCAGAATCCAACGGGGCGGATCGCGATCCCGTCCTCGGCCACGAGGAACGCGCCGCAGGCCCCCGCACCGGTCAGCACCGGCGAGCGGATCGCGATGAGGCTCTCCTCGCCGCTGCCGCGCTGCACGTAGACGCCGGGAACGCGATTGACCGCCTCGGAATAGTGCGTGGCGCCGGTCAGCGCCAACTCACCCGCGGTGATGAGGTCGAGGCTTGCAGGCACCTCGAGGCGGGCTGCGGGCGCCCGCGTGGCCGTGACGGTGAGTTCCTGCAGCCGGTCCCCGTCACCGGCCCGCGCGCAGGTGGCCGCGAGCAGCGCGACGAGCAGGCGGGCGGTCTTCACCTTGGCAACGCGTACGCGATGACGTAGTCGCCCTTGGGCGTGCCAAGCCCGCCGTGCCCGCCGGCCGCGATGACGACGTATTGCCGATGATCGGGTCCGGCGCGATAGGTCATCGGCGTCGCCTGGCCACCCGCCGGCAGCGCCCGCTTCCACAATTCCTTGCCGGTTTCGACGTCGAAGGCGCGAAACCGGCTGTCCATCGAGGCGCCCACGAACACGAGGTCCCCGGCCGTCACGATCGCGCCACCGAGGCTCGGCATGCCGTAATCGCGCGACGGCAACCAGGCGGGCGCCACCCCACGCGTGCTGCCGAGCGGCACCTCCCAGTCGATGCGGTTCCTGTCGAGGTCGACGCTCACCAGGGTGCCCCAGGGCGGCCGCACGCAGGGCAACCCCCAGGGCGACAGCAATGGCTCGCGGCGCAGGCCGTAGGGCGTGCCGCGCTGCGCGGAGAACTCGGAGTCCGGATAGTCGCCGGATTCGCGCTGTGCCCGCAGTATCTCGCGCGGCGCGAGCGTGACGACCATCGGCAGGTGGTTCACGACCGTGATGATGCGGTTGCGGCGCAGGTCGTGCGCCACGCCGCCCCAGTTGACGCCACCGACGTAGCTCGGGAAGAGGAGGGTGCCGGCCAGGTCCGGCGGCGTGTACGCGCCCTCGTTGCGGTACTTCGCAATGAGGTCACGGCATTTGCCGCGGTCCCAGAACGTGAGTCCCCAGGCCTGCGCGGGCTTGACCGGTGCCTGTGACGCCAGCAGTGGCGTGGCGGGATAGGGCTGCGTGGGCGACGCCTGCTCGCCGGGCACGCGGGATCCGGGCACCTTGCGTTCGGTGATGCCGTAGACGGGCGCGCCGGTTTCGCGATCGAGCACGAACAGCAGCCCCGATTTCGTCGCCTGGACGACCGCCGCGACGGAGCGATCGCCGTTCTCGATTTCGACCAGGGTTGGCTGCGCCGCGAGGTCGTAGTCCCACAGGTCGTGGTGGATGAGCTGCCGGAACCAGCGTACCGCGCCGGTGCGCGCATCGAGCGCGACCAGCGAATTGGCCATCGCGTTCGTGCCGAGGCGTTCGCCGCCGTAGAAGTCCGGGCTCGCCGAGCCGGTCGGGATGAAGGCGAGGCCGCGCCCCGGATCGACGGTGATCGGTGCCCAGGCGTTTGCGCCGCCGGTGCGCTGCGCCTGCCCGGGCTGCCACTGGCCCGCGGCCGGATGGTCGGGGCCATCCGGGATGGGATCGAATTTCCAGCGCAGGGCACCGGTGCGGGCGTCGAAACCGCGCACGATGCCGCGCTCGAGCTCGACGGCGCGGTTGTCGCCGATGGCGGCACCCACGATGACGATATCCTCGAACGTGGCGGGCGGCGAAGTCACGAGGTACTCGCCCGGTGTCGTCAGGCGCGCGTCGACGCCGAGCGACACGCTGCCGCCGCTGCCGAAATCGCTGCAGGGCTGGCCGGTCCCGGCGTCGAGGGCCAGCAGTCGTGCATCGAGCGTGCCGAGGAAGACACGGCGGCGGCACGCACCCTTGCGCGCGGCATCCGGGTCCTCCCAGACCGTGACTCCGCGCGAGGTGGCCTCGGCGTAGTGCCGCTGGCGCGGCACGCGCGGGTCATGGCGCCAGCGCTCCTTGCCGTTGGCCGGGTCGAGCGCAATCACGATGCTGGTCGGCGTCGAGAGGTAGAGATTGCCGAAGGCGAGGACCGGCGTCGCCTCGAACGCAAGCTTGTCCGCGCGAGCGAACCCCTCGCCGAGCTCGCCGGTGCGATAGGTCCACGCGACCTCGAGGCGCGCGACATTCTCCCGGTTGATCTCGCGCAACGGTGAATAGCGCTGCGCAAAGCTGTCGCCGCCGTAGTGCCCCCAGTCGCTCACGTTGGGGGACTGGGCGCGTGCAGTGGTGGCGGCGAGCAGCAGCGCCAGGCAGGTGATGGGTCGCATGCCGGCATTATCCGCCATCACGGGCGCTGGTATCCTTCCGGCGTGGGGTTCCAGCTTCTTCTCGCCTGCCTGCTCGCCTTCGTGCCGGTCTTCGCGGTGGCAGCCGAGTCGCGGCCGCGCGTCGGGCTCGTGCTCTCGGGTGGAGGGGCGCGCGGCGCAGCCCACGTGGGCGTGCTCGAGGTGCTCGAGGAGATGCACGTGCCGATCGACGCGATCGCCGGCACCAGCATGGGCGCGGTCGTAGGCGGGCTGTATGCGAGCGGCCTCTCGGCGGCCGAGATCGACGCGACCCTGCGCGCCGTGGACTGGGAAGAACTGCTCGGCGACCGGCCACCGCGCGACGACCTGTCCTTTCGCCGCAAGGAAGAGGATCGCAACTTCCTCGTGCGCCTGCCGCTCGGCCTGCACGGCGGCGAGTTCCGCCTGCCGAAGGGTCTCGTGCAAGGCCAGAGGCTCAACGAGCTGCTGCGCAGGCTGACGCTGCCGGTTGCGACCGTGCGGGACTTCGACGAACTGCCGACCCGCTTTCGCGCGATCGCGACCGACCTCGAGACCGGTGAGCGGGCCGTGCTCGCATCGGGTGACCTGACGACCGCCATGCGCGCGAGCCTTTCCGTGCCCGGCGTCTTCGTGCCGGTCGAGCGCGACGGACGCCTGCTGGTCGACGGCGGCCTCGCCGACAACCTGCCGGTCGACGTCGCGCGCGCGATGGGGGTCGACGTGTTGATTGTCGTCGACGCCGGTTTCCCGCTGCTGACGCGTGACCGGCTCGCCACTGTGCCGATCATCACCAACCAGATGATCGCCATCCTCGTGAGGCGCAACAGCGAGCTGCAGCGGGCGAATGTGTCGGCCACCGATGTCCTGATCGATCCCGCGCTCGGCAGCGCCTCGTCATTCGACTTCGGGCATTTCGCCGCGTCGATCGATGCAGGCAGCGCGGCCGCGCACGCCGCTGCAGCGCGCCTGGCGAGCCTCGCCCTGCCCGGGCCGCAATACGCGGCGTGGCTCGCCGCCCGCAACCAGGCGCGCGGCGACGCGTCGCCAAGGGTCGACTTCGTGCGCGTCGCGCAGGGCTCGGAGCGCTATCGCAAGCCCATCGACGACCTGTTCGGCGAGTTCGCGGGACACCCCCTCGACGGCGAAGCGGTCGGCGCGCGCGTCACCGAGCTCTACGGCCTCGGCAACCTCGAAACGCTCGACTACCAGGTCGTGAAGGACGACACCGGTCGGCAGGGGCTCGAGGTCACCGCCAGGCGCAATTCATGGGGCCCCAACTACGTGCGCTTTGGCCTCGGCCTCGGCGACGATTTCGAAGGCAATTCCGCGTACAACGCGACGGCGCGCTTCGTGCTCGCCGAGATCAACCGGCTCGGCGGCGAGTGGACCTGGGACCTGCAGGTCGGCGAGTCGCCGCGCGTCGCGACCGAGGTGTACCTGCCGTTTTCCTACCGCAGCCGCTGGTTCGCGTTGCCGCAGGCGAAGTA
>CAZRLI010000158.1:0-5507 GCA_964600535.1 uncultured Steroidobacteraceae bacterium
GAGGTGCGTGCCAAGGGCGCCGCGCTCGTGCGGGCGCTGGCGCTCGCGGAGGAGGGGCTGTGAGCGTGCGCTTGCTGCTGATCGACAACTACGATTCCTTCACCTATAACCTCGTGCAGGCATTCATGGTGCTCGGCGCCGAGGTCATCGTCCATCGCAACGACGCGATCGACGTGGCGGCGGCGCGGCGACTCGCGCCGACCCACCTGTGCATCTCGCCCGGCCCCGGCACGCCGCGCGAAGCCGGCGTGTCGATGGACATGATTCGCGCGTTCGCCGGCGCCATCCCGGTACTGGGTGTGTGCCTCGGGCACCAGTCGATCGTCGAGGTCTTCGGCGGTGAGGTGGTGCGCGCCGGCAGGCTGATGCACGGCAAGACCTCCGGGATCGAGCACGACGGCCGCGGCGTGTTCGCGGGCCTGCCGCAGCCCTGCGTCGTCGGGCGGTATCATTCGCTGATCGCCTCGCCGGCGTCGCTGCCTGCAACGCTCGAGGTCAGCGCGCGCACCGCACAGGGCGAGATCATGGGCGTGCGCCACCGCGCGCTCGCTGTCGAGGGCGTGCAGTTCCATCCGGAAAGCGTGCTGACGCCGGACGGTCCGCGGATGATGGCGAATTTCCTCGGGGTGCGCGATGCGTGAGATCCTGCAGCGCCTGATCGAGCGCCAGGACCTCGCTGAGGAGGAGGCGGGACGCCTGCTCGCCGCGCTCACCGACACGCAGCTGCCGCCGGCCGTCGCGGGCGCGCTGCTCGCCGCCCTGCAGGCGAAGGGGGTCACTGCGCAGGAGTTGCGCGGCTTCGCGCTCGGCATGCGGGCGCTGGCGCGGCGGCCGCAGATCTCACCCGGCGCACCGACGGTCGACATCGTCGGCACAGGCGGCGATCGCTCGGGCAGCGTCAACCTGTCGACCGGCAGTGCGCTACTCGCCGCCGCCTGCGGCCTGCGGGTCGTCAAGCACGGCAACCGCTCGGTCTCGAGTCGTACCGGCAGCGCCGATGTGCTCGAGGCCCTCGGGCTCGCGCTGCCGCTCGACGAGCGGGCAGCGGGCGCGCTGCTCGATGACTGCGGTTTTACCTTCCTGTTCGCGCCGCACTACCACCCGGCGATGAAAGCCATCGCGCCGGTGCGCGCGGCACTCGGCGTGCGCACGGTGTTCAACATCCTCGGGCCGTTGATGAACCCGGCGGAACCGGCTTATCACCTGATCGGCGCCTATAGCGCCGCGGTGGCGCAGCTGATGGCGGATGCGCTGGCGGCCATGCCGATCGAACGGGCGTTCGTCGTGCACGGGGCCGAGGGCTGGGACGAGCCCACGCCGCTCGGTGCCTTCATCCTGTTCGACGTGCAGGCGGGCAGGGTCACCCGGACGCTGCGTGATCCGGCGGAGGCGGGACTGCCGCGCTGCTCCGCGGCAGCGCTCGCGGGCGACGATGCCGCCTTCAATGCCGCAAGGCTCGCGCGCACGTTGCGCGGCGAGGAGCGTGGGGCGCTGCGCGATGCACTGGCCCTCGGCGCCGGCCTGGCCCTGGAGCTGGTGGGCGAGGCCCGCTCGCTGCGCGACGGTATCGCAGCCGCCGGCACGGCCATCGACGAGGGCCGCGCGAGCCGGGTGCTGGACGTGATCGCGCGGCGCGCAGCGGCGTCGGTCGGGGCGGGCGCATGAGCACGGACTTCCTCGCGGTGATGGCGGCGGCGAGTCGTGCGCGCGTGCGCGAGGCGATCGCGGTCCGCCCGCGCGCTGCCGTGGAGCGCGCTGCGCTCGCGTCACCCGCACCGCCCCCGCTCGTCTTGTCCGCGCAGGGTTTCGACATCATCGCCGAGTGCAAGCTGCGCTCGCCGGCCGTCGGTGCGCTGCGCGTGGGCGCGGCGGACGACGTCGCCGTGCGCGTGCAATCCTATGCGGCGGCCGGGGCCGCGGCGGTTTCCGTGCTGACCGAGCCGAGCCGCTTCGACGGTTCGCTGCAACACCTCGTGCAGGCGAGCGGCGCGCTCGCGGCGGCGCGCGTGCCGGCGATGCGCAAGGATTTCCTCGTCGATCCGTACCAGCTGTACGAAGCGCGCCTCGCGGGCGCGGGCGGCGTGCTGCTGATACTGCGCATGCTGCCGCGGTCGGGGATTGCCGCGCTGATGGATGCGGCGGCCGCGCTCGGGCTCTTCGTGCTGCTCGAGGCATTCGACGAGGCGGACATCGACCTCGCCGGCGGGATGGTGGCCGGTGGCCGCACCGGGGCCGGGCACGCGCCGGTGCTCGTCGGCCTCAATTGCCGGGATCTCGTGACGCTGCAGGTCGTGCCCGGGCGGCTCGAGGCGCTGGCGCCGCGCTTGCCGGCGCAACTGCCGCGCGTCGCGGAGAGCGGCCTCGACACCGCCGGCGACGTGGCACGGGTCGCCGCCGCGGGTTATGAACTCGCGCTGGTGGGCAGTGCCCTGATGAAGCAGGCGGCGCCCGGCGCCCTGCTGGCCGGCATGCTGGCGGCGGGCCGCGCCGCGCGATCCGGGCGGCCGTCGCATGGCTGACGCGACGCTGTGGGTGAAGATCTGCGGTGCGACGACGCCCGAAGCGGTGGCGGGCGCCATCGAGGCCGGCGCCGATGCGGTGGGATTCGTCTTCGCCCCGTCGATCCGCCGCGTCACGCCGGCACAGGCGGCGAAGCTCGCCGCGCCGGCGCGCGGGCGACTGCCCTGCGTGGCGGTGATGCAGCATCCGCAAGCCGCCGAGGTCGCCGAGGTGCTCGCGGGCTTCGGGCCCGATATCCTGCAGACCGACGCCGATGACTTCGTCCGGCTCGAGCTGCCGGCAACCCTCGTGCGCCTGCCGGTCCTGCGGGGCGGGCGCGAAACGCCTGCCCCGCTGCCCTCGCGCGCCGTCTTCGAAGGGCCGGCCAGCGGCACCGGCACGGTCGCGGACTGGGCGAGTGCCGCGACACTGCGCGCGCGCGGCGTCGAGCTGGTGCTGGCGGGCGGGCTCAACGAGGCCAACGTAGACGCCGCGATACGCACCGTTCGCCCATGGGGCGTCGATACCTCGAGCGGGGTCGAGCGCGAGCCGGGTATCAAGAGTACGGAATTGATTGCACGTTTCGTGGCGGCGGCACGGGCCGCCAGCCGGGAGATCTGAGATGTCCTCGTTCAATGCGGATGATCGCCAGCGGCTGCTGGCCGACTCGATCGCGGGAAAATTCCCTGACTCGCGGGGTCGCTTCGGGCCATTCGGCGGTCGCTTCGTGCCAGAGACGCTGATCCCGGCGATCGAGCGCCTCGACGCCGGACTGCGGCTGCACCTGCACGCGCCGGATTACCAGCGCGAGCTCGCCGACGAGCTGCACAACTGGGTCGGGCGGCCAACCGCGCTGACGCACGCCCGGCGACTCGGCGCGCGCTGGGGCGCGGAGGTGTGGCTCAAGCGCGAGGACCTCAATCACACCGGGGCGCACAAGATCAACAATGCGATCGGCCAGTCGCTGCTCGCGAAGCGCCTCGGCGCGCGGCGCGTCGTCGCCGAAACCGGCGCCGGCCAGCACGGCGTGGCCAGCGCCGCGGCCTGCGCGCGCGTCGGCCTGCCCTGCACGGTCTACATGGGGGCGATCGACATGGAGAGGCAGGCGCCGAATGTCGGGCGCATGCGGCTGCTGGGCGCGGAAGTGGTGCCGGTGACCGCCGGCGATGCGACGCTGCGCGCGGCGGTCGACGAAGCGCTGCGCGACTGGGTCGCCGATCCGCTCGGCACCTACTACCTGCTCGGTTCGGCGATCGGGCCCCACCCGTACCCCTACCTGGTGCGCGAGCTGCAGGCAATCATCGGGCGCGAGGCGCGTGCGCAGATGCTCGAGCGCACCGGCGGCCTGCCCGATGCGCTGGTCGCCTGTGTCGGCGGTGGCTCGAACTCGATCGGGCTCTTTCATGCGTTCGTCGCCGACGCCGCGGTCGAAATCGTCGGCATCGAGGCCGGCGGCCGCGGCCCCGCGCTGGGCGAGAATTCGGCGTCGCTGGCGCTCGGTCGGCCGGGCGTGCTGCAGGGCGCCTACTCGATGCTGCTGCAGGATCCCCACGGCCAGGTCCAGGAAACCCACTCGATCTCGGCGGGCCTCGACTACCCGGGAGTCGGGCCCGAGCATGCGCTGCTGCAGGCGGTGGGGCGCGTGCGCTACGAGACCGCGAGCGACGATGAAGCGCTGGCTGCGGTGAAGGAATGCTGCGAGGCCGAAGGCATCCTGCCGGCGCTCGAAAGCGCCCATGCGCTCGCCGGGGCGCGACGCTGGGCGGCTGCGCACCCGGGCAAACGCGTCCTGATCGGGCTGTCCGGCCGCGGCGACAAGGACATGCCGACGCTGCAGCGAACCCTGATCGCGCAGCTCGAACCGCAGGCAAAGCGGGGTGCCGCATGACCGGCGCCGGCAGCGCCGCGCACGAGCGCATCAGCGCCGCGATCCGCGGCGCCGCGCCCGGCCCCGCGCTCGTCGCCTTCATGACGGCCGGTTACCCGCGGCGCGAGCAGTTCAGGGCACAGCTCGCGCTCGTCGCGAGCGCCGCCGACGTCGTCGAGATCGGCGTGCCCTTCACCGACCCGATGGCCGACGGTGTCACGATCCAGCGCTCGAGCCGCGAGGCACTCGCGCAGGGCGTCACCCTCGCCTGGATCCTCGACGAGCTCGCCGCGATGCCGGCGGTCGGGGCGCCGCTGCTCCTCATGAGCTACCTCAACCCGCTGCTGGCGTTCGGCTACGAGAACCTAGCGGCGGCCGCGGAGCGGGCGCGCGTCGCCGGCTTCATCGTGCCCGACCTGCCCTTCGACGAGGGCGGCGAGCTGCAGCGGTCGCTCGAGGCGCGCGGCATCGCGCTCGTGCAGATGGCGACACCCGTGACCACGCCGCAGCGCCTCGCGCAGGTTTGCGGCGCGAGCCGCGGCTTCGTCTATGCGGTCACGATGACCGGCACGACCGGCAAGAACGTCACGGTGCCCGACGACGTGATCGCCTACCTCGATCGCGTGCGCGCCGTCGCGCGCGTACCGGTGTGTGCCGGCTTCGGCATCCGTTCGCGCGAGCAGGTCGCGCGGCTTGCGGGCCACGTCGATGGCGTGGTCGTCGGCTCCGCGCTCGTCGAGGTCCTCGAGCGCGGCGATGACCCCGCGGCGTGGCTGCGCGCGCTGCGATCGGGCGCCGGATGACCCACCACCCTGATCCGCGCCCGACGCTCGGCCTCGCGGGCCTGCTCGCATTCCTGTCGATGCTGAGCCCGTTCTCGCTCGACACCTTCTTCCCATCCTTTCCGGCGATCGCGCGCGAGTTCTCGCTGTCGGCGCTGCAGCTGCAGCAGACCCTCACGGCCTACCTCGTCCCCTACGGCCTCACGATGCTGCTGCACGGCCCCCTGTCGGACGCCTACGGGCGGCGGCGCGTGATCCTGGTCAGCGTCAGCGGCTACACGCTGGCGTCGCTGGCTTGTGCGCTGGCGCCCGACTTCGCGCTGCTGCTCGCCTGCCGCGCGCTGCAGGGCGCGACGGCC
>CAZRLI010000159.1:0-5456 GCA_964600535.1 uncultured Steroidobacteraceae bacterium
CCGCCTTGCCGCAGTGCACTCTTTAATATGGGGTTATGCCGCGCGGCACCCGGTCCGGGCGGCTTGCGGGTTTCCCCTAGTCGGCCCCGGCGGCCCGCCGACACGCGTTCAGGCGCTCGCCGCCTGCCTGAGCGCCGTGACTTCGATCTCGATGCGCATGCGCGGGTCGAGCAGCCTGGCCGAGATCATCATGGCCGCAGGGCGCACGTCGCCGAAGTACTTGCGCAGCACCGGCCAGCAACGGGCGAACTCGCTGCCATCCGGCAGGACATACGTCACGCGCACCACGTCCCGCAGGCTGGATCCGGCCTGCTGGAGCGCCCACTCGATGTTCCTGAGGCATTGCTCGGCCTGCTGCTCGATTCCCTCCGGGATCGCCATGGTCGCGTAGTCGAATCCGGTCGTCCCGGATACGAAGATCCAGTCGCCCTGCACCACGGCGCGGGAATAGCCGATCTCGTCCTCGAAGCTTGAGCCGGAGCTGATGAGCTTGCGTTGCATGGTCGACCCGCTGCAGGTGTTGGTCAGGCCGCCAGATGATGCGCGCCCCGCGCCGGCCGCGGCATGAAGAATGCCACGACCGCGGCCACGACGAACAACGCCGCCACATCGCCCCACATGTGCGCAAGGTGCTCGCGGTTGGCCAGGGACTGGGCTGCCATGATGCCCCCGTGCACCAGGCTCGACCACACCGTGAATCGGATCAGGCTCAGGTGAGCCGCCGGGTTGCGGGACGCCAGCAGCAGGAACACGCCGAGCGTGGCGTAGAGGCCGAGGATCATCTCCAGGTAATCCGAACGGCCCACCGTGTGCCACGCCCAGCCGGATGGCCAGATGACCGTCAGCGGCCACAGGCCGAGGATGAAGAGCAATCCCAGGACCCGCAGGACAACCTGCAAGTACTTCATGCGTTCGACGTCGGACATGTTGGTCGCTCCCTGTGTGCTGCGGCGGCATGCACCAGCATGCTATGCTTTCGATAGCATCATACAGGACTGCTATGAAAAGTAAAGCACCGTCTTCGCGCGCCGGTCGCCCGGTGCGGGGCAGTCGCAGCGGCAGGCCGCTCATGGTGGCGCTGGACCTGCTGGGTCGCAGGGGAGCGCTGCGCATCCTCTGGGAGCTGCGCAGCGGCGAGCCGCTGACCTTTCGCGTGCTGCAGCGCGCTGCCGCAACCAATCCCGCGTTGCTGAACACGAGGCTCGCCGAGTTGCGCGCGGTGGCGCTCGTGACGCATGCCGGCAAGGGCTACCAGCTGACCCCGGGCGGGCAGGCGCTGCTTGACGCCCTGCGCCCGCTCGCGGACTGGGCCTCCGCGATGGCGGAGTCGCTGCGCGCTCCCTAGAGGAGCGGCGTGACGATGTCGTGCACGAGTCGCGCCGCGAGTCGCGCGGTGCGCCCGTCGGGATCGTGGCGCGGGGCGAGCTCGGCCACCTCCGCGTACACGACTTTCGACGATTTCTCCCCATGGCCCGCGCGCTGCAGCAGGTGCTGCAACAGCGACAGCGCGAAGTCCGGTGCCAGGCCGCGCGCGGCCGGCGCGCTGACGCCCGGGGCGGCGGCCGCCGGCAAGGCATCGAGGCAGAACGACAGCTGCAGCGCATCGAGCGAGTCGACGAACTCGTCGATCGCGCGACAGGCCGCGTCCCAGCGCGGCCAGACGAGTTCCTCGTCGAGGAGCCAGCGCGCACCGCACGCCTGCGCGGTGCGAAACAGCGCCGGCGTGTTCGATGCGCGCGCGATGCCGAGGCACAGGTAGCGGAACGGCAGGCCGCGCGCCGCGAGCGCATCGCGGATCTGCAGGAAGGGCGTGCCCGAGGTTGCCGGGCCCCGCCGCAGGTCGAAATGCGCATCGAAATTGACGACCCCGAAACGGGGCAGGCGGCCATCCCGCGCAAGCGCGGCACTCGCGCCCTGGAACGAGGCCCAGGCGATCTCATGCCCGCCACCGAGCAGCATCGGGAAGTGGCCTCCCGTGACCAGGCCCTCGACGCGCGCAGCGAATGCGCGTTGCGCGCCCTCGAGGTCCTGCGCCTCGCAGGCGACATCGCCGGCGTCGTAGAGCGGCGTGCCGCGGGCTGCGTGGTACGCGAGGGGCGCGAGGGCCCGCCGCAGGGCCCGCGGTCCTTCGCCCGCGCCGACGCGCCCCTGGTTGCGGGCGATGCCTTCGTCACAGGCAAAGCCGAGGAGCGCAACCCCGGCGCTTGATTCGCCTTCGAGCGGCCGCACGACCTGGTGCCAACGACGCCCGTCCTCCCCGTCGGCGTGGTCGATGCGGCCCTGCCAGTCCTCGCGCATCATCGAAGGACTCCCCGGCGCACGACGGCGTGGCAGCGATTGATCCCGACCCAATAGCTGAGTTCGTGGGGCGCAGCGAGGTTCCACACGGCAAAGTCCGCGGCGGCGCCCGGCGCCAGCGCCCCGCGCACGCCACCCAGGCCGAGCGCGCGGGCCGCATGGCAGGTGGCACCCGCGAGTGCCTCTTCGGCCGTGAGGCCGAACAGGCGGCATGCCATGTTCATCGCCAGCAGCAGCGACGCGCAGGGCGAGGTCCCGGGATTGCAGTCGGTCGCCACGGCGATCGGCACGCCCGCCTCGCGCAGCAGCGCGACCGGCGGCGGCCTTGCCTGGCCGAGCGTGTAGTAGGCGACGGGCAGCAACACGGCCACCGTGCCGGCAGCGGCCATGCGCGCCGCGTCCGCGGCGGACAATTCCTCGAGGTGATCGCAGGACAAGGCCCCGAAGCGGGCCGCGACCTCGACGCCGCCCACGTCCGCGAACTGCCCGGCGTGCATCCTGACGGGCAAGCCGAGCGCGTGCGCCGCCTCGAACAGCGACACCGCATCGGCGGCGCTGAACGCCGCGCGATCGCAGTAGATGTCGACTGCGTCGATGAGCCCGCGCCGCGCGATCTCGGGCAACCACTCGCGCGCCAGCACGCGCACGTAGTCGGCGCCGCGGCCGGCGAACTCCGCGGGAACCGCGTGCGCCGCGAGATAGGTGGTGCGCACCTCGACCGCGTGGCGACGCCCGAGCTCGCGCGCGACCTCGAGCATGCGTGCCTCCGATTCGAGCGTGAGGCCATAGCCGGACTTGATCTCGATGCCCGTCACGCCCTCGCGCAGCAGCGCCTCGAACCGGGGTCCGGCAGCCTCGATCAGCGCCGCGGCATCCGCGGCGCGCGTCGCGCGCACCGTCGAGAGGATGCCGCCGCCGCGGCGCGCGATTTCCTCGTATGAAACGCCGCGCTGGCGCTCGGCGAACTCCGCCGCCCGTTCGCCCGCGAACACCAGGTGCGTGTGGCAGTCGATCAGCCCCGGCGTCACGAGCCGGTCGCCGAGTTCGTGCACCACGGCGCAGCGCGCCCGCAGTGCCGGCGGCAGCTGCGCCTCGCGGCCGATCCACTCGATCCGATCGCCCTCGGTGACGAGGGCGTCGGCCTGCACGGCGGCGGCGGCCGCGACCGAGGTACACGGGACGATCCGCGCCCGGCGCCACAGCGTCGCCGGCGCGCCGCTCACCTGTCGATGTCCGCGAGCGCCTTGCGGATGCGACCCGCGAGCGCCGGCGTCGTCACGAAATCGAGGTCGACCATCGACAGCTCGTCGACCAGCGCGTGCACCGTGAGGGTTGCGGCACCGCCGTCATACGCGACCTGGAACGACCATTGACCCGACTTCTCCGTCGGCAGCGCGTCGATCTCGCGGGCGAGCCGCTCGGCTTCGGCGCGGGTAAAACCGGCGGAGAAGAGCCGGGCCACGCGGCGCAGGGTCTTGGCGCAGGCTTCGAGTTCGATGTCGACGGTGACGCGCTCGGCGGCGGCCGGCGCCTGCGCGCGCGCGGGCACCGGGGCCGTTGCGAACGCGACAACCGCGAGGGCGAGCAGCGGCAACAGGGCGCGGCGCGGATGCATGCGTGTCAGTCCCTGCCGTTGACGTGGGCGGCGTAGCGATTCAACTGCTGCGTGAGCACCGAATCGACTAGCTTCGAGAGCGCGACCGGGTCCGAGGTGAAGGCGCCGAACACGCGGTAGGTGAGCGTGACGTGCGAGCCGGCCGGGCGCGGCGCGAACGCGAACGACAGGGTGCCGATCACCGCCATCTCCTGCAGTGGCCCGAGGGCAGCGGACAAGCGCAGCATCTGGCCGGGGTCGGCATAGATCACCGTGCCATGGCTCACCGAGGCGCCGCCATCCATCTGCTCGCAGAAGCAGCCGCCCGCCCGCGGATCGAGCGTGAGGCGCTCCGCCTTGCCGCTATAGGTATGTTCGGGGTCCCACCAGGCCGCCGGGCCCACCGTGAACTCCCGATACGCGAGCTCCGGCGGCGCCTTGACGTCCACCTCGATGCTGAGCATGAAGCCGGTCGCGTCAGCGGCGGTGACGGCGGCCCGTGCAGGGCCGGCCAGGGCTGCAACGAGGGCCATGATCAGGGCGGCGGCCCGGTGACTTGCGTTCATCGTCTGCTCCCGGTGGTCGTGGTGGCGGCGACGAGGGCGTCCACGGCCTCGCGCCCGAGGCGACGCGCGGCGCCCGGCCGCAGGTCTTGCGGCAAGCTTACAGGACCGTAGCGCAGGCGCATCAGGCGGCTCACATCGCAATCCACCGCCATCCACAGGCGGCGCACTTCGCGATTGCGCCCTTCCCGCAGGACCACGCGGAACCAGTCATGGCTGCCCCCCTCGGACTGGGGTTCGATGCGATCGAAACGGCCGTAGCCATCCTCGAGGCGCACGCCTTCGGTGAGGCGCCGCAGGGTCGCCGCATCGGGCTCGCCCCGGACCCGCACGAGATACTCGCGCTCCACTTCGCCCGACGGGTGCATCAGGTGGTGGGCGAGCTCGCCGTCGGTGGTGAAGAGCAGCAGGCCGGTGGTATTGACATCGAGGCGACCCACCACGATCCAGCGCCCCGCGGCGGGCGCGGGCAAGCGTTCGAACACCGTGGGTCGGCCCTGCGGGTCGTGGCGGGTCGTGACTTCCCCGAGCGGCTTGTGGTAGATCAGCACTTCCCGCGCGGGGGAGCGCGGCGAAAGCGGGACGGGGCGGCCATCGAGCGTGATCGTGTCCGTGGCCGTCGCGCGACCACCGAGGGTCGCGACCACGCCGTTGACGGCGATCCGCCCGGCGCGAATCCAGTCCTCGACGGTCCGGCGCGAGCCCAGGCCGGCGGTGGCGAGCAGTTTCTGCAGGCGTTCAGGAGCAGGCACGGACCCATCATAATCGTTGGCTATCGCGAGGAACCCAACCGGAATGGGTTTCATCCACAGGCAGGAGCTACAGTGTCAACATGATTTACGACAGCATCCTCGGAACCATCGGCCGCACCCCGATCGTGCGTGTCAACCGGCTCGCGCCGGCGCACGTGTCGATCTACGTGAAGTGCGAGTTCTTCAACCCGGCGTCGTCGGTCAAGGACCGGCTGGCGATCGCCATCATCGAGGACGCCGAGCGGCGCG
>CAZRLI010000160.1:0-5335 GCA_964600535.1 uncultured Steroidobacteraceae bacterium
TCTACCAACTGAGCTACCTGGCCGCCGTCGGGAAGGGCCGCGTATTAGAGCCGCGGTCGGGCGGGGCGTCAAGCACGCGCACGCCCAACTCCTTGATTCCCCGCGAACCATTTGCCGGGCACGCGGTCGCGGGTCCATGCTATCGGGATCCGCGGCAGCCTCGGGAACGGACCATACCCATGCCAAAGACCCTGCTCGACTACTGGTGGGTACCGCTGGTGCGCGGCATTGCCGCCATCGCATTCGGTGTTTGCGTGCTCATCTGGCCCGGACTCAGCATCCTGGTGTTCCTGTCGCTGATTGCCGCGTTCTGGATCGTCGACGGCATCTTTTCCATCTATTACTCGGCGAAGGCGCAGAACCGCGGCTGGCCGTTCTGGGGCGGTCTCATCAGCATCGTCGCCGGCGTCGCGGCGATCGCCGCACCAGGCCTCGCGACGATCTCGATCCTGATCGTGATCGCGGTCTGGGCCATCACGCGCGGCCTGCTCGATATATACGCCGCCATCAAGTTCCACCGCGAGATCGACTTCGAATGGTGGCTCGCCCTCTCCGGTGCCGTGAGCATTCTCTTCGGCGCACTCGTGCTGAAGAACCCCGCCGCCGGCGCGCTGGCGATGGCGACCCTGGTCGGCGCCTTCGCGATCGCCATCGGCATCACGTTGATCCTCGCGGGCTTTCGCATCCGCACGTTCCGCAACAAGCGGCGGCCGATGGGAGTGTGATGCCGCCGCACGGGCGGCCCCGCGCCGCCAGCGGCGGGCTTGCTCAGTCCCTGTCCGGCGCCCCCGGCGGGAAGTAACCCCGATAGGGTCGCGCCTCGTTCACCGCCCTCGCGAAGGAGGGCCGCGCAAGCAGCCGTGCGCGGTAAGCGCGCAGGTTCGCCTGCGACGCCGGAATCCCGTGTACCCAGTCGGCATAGAAGAGGGCCGGCGCCGCGGCGCAGTCGGCGAGCGTGAAGGTCCCGCCGGTCGCCCACTCGCGTCCCTGCAGTTCCCCGTCGAGCCACGCATAGGCCCTGGCGAGCAGCGCGTGCGCCTCGCCGACACCGTGCGGATCGCGGTGCTCCGGCGCCTGCAGGCAATCGAAGACGATCTTCTGCATGGGCGTCATGACGTACTGGTCGAAGACCCGGTCCAGCAGGCGCACATCGAGCGCGACAACGGGATCGGTCGGGACCAGGCGCACGGGCCCCGGGTGGTGCAGCCCGAGGTACTCGACGATGACGCTCGATTCCATGACCGCGCGGCCGCGATCGACCAGCAGCGGCATGCGCCGGATCGGCCACAGCGCCGTGAACTGCGCCTGGATGGCCTCGTCGCGCTCGAGCAGGCGGTACTCGAAGGGAATCGAATTCTCGTAGAACGCGACCAGTACCTTCTGGCAATAGGAACTGAACGGGTGCGCATACAGGACCAGCGACATCGCGGACCGGCCTCAGCCCCCGGGGCCAAAGAAGAACTTCGCCATTTCGCCCTCGAGGAACTTGCGCGCCTTGGGGTCGATGGGCGACAGCCGATATTCGTTGAGCAACATCGTCTGGTGGCCGACCCAGCGCTGCCAGGCCTCCTGCGAGACACCTTCGAAAATGCGCTGGCCCAGCGCACCGGGATAGGGCGGCCGTTCGAGGCCGGGCGCCTCCTTCTTGAGCAGCACGCACTGCACGGTTCGGGTCATGTCAGGCTCGCGAGGATCTGTTGCACGGGGGCCGGCAATCCTACCCGTGCCGGCGCGCGCATGTCATACCAGATCTTTCCCTCCCGTTCACCGGCACGGTCGGCCGGCGCGTCGTCGTGGCAGCGGGCGAGCACGGGCGTGATCACGAGGTCGAAGTGCGTGAAGGCGTGCGGCACCGGCGCCAGCCTGTGCGCAGCCATTTCCGCACCGCGCAGTTCGACGGCGGCGAAGCCGCGCGCGGCGCTCTCCGTCGCGAACTCCGGCAGGCACCACAGCCCGCCCCAGATTCCCTGCGGCGGGCGCCGTTCGAGCAGCACGGCGCCGTCGGCGCGTTGCGCCACCAGCATCACGATCGTGCGCACCCGCCGCGCGGCGCGCGCCCGCGGCCGCGCCGCAGGGATCAGCTGCGTGCGGTGCGTGTGCAGCGCATTGCAGTCCGCCTGCAGCGGACAGGCCGGGCACAGGGGCCGCGTGCGCACGCAAACGGTCGCACCGAGATCCATGATGGCCTGCGTGTATTCGGCCACCTGCTCCTGCGGCGTGTGCTGCGCGGCGAGCGCCCAGAGGCGCCGTGCGACGCCGGGCGTCGCGGGCGGGCCCGTGATGCCGAAGCGGCGCGCAAGCACCCGTTTCACGTTGCCGTCGAGGATCGGATGGCGGGCGCCGCGCGACAACGCGAGGATGGCACCCGCGGTGGAGCGGCCGATGCCGGGCAGCGCCTCGATGGCATCGAAGGATTCGGGAAAGACCCCGCCGTGCTCGTCGCGCACCCGCTGCGCCGCGCGGTGCAGGTTGCGCGCGCGGGCGTAGTAGCCGAGGCCCGACCAGTGATGCAGGACCTCATCGAGCGGCGCGTCGGCGAGCGCGATGACGTCGGGGAATCGCTCCATGAAGCGCAGGAAGTACGGGACCACCGTCGCGACCTGGGTCTGCTGCAGCATGACTTCGGACACCCACACCCGATACGGCGAACGCTCGCGCTGCCACGGCAGGTCGTGCCGGCCATGCCCGCGGTACCACGCGACGAGCGGCCCGGCGAGCGCGCTCATGGCCCGGCGTCGAGGCGCACGCCCTTCATCCTGACACCGTCCAGCGTCGCCTCCCCGAGATCGAGCGTCCCCGCGACGCGCAACGCCTTCAAGGCCGCGGTCGGCAGCACGAACGGCTCGCCGGGTGTGCCCGCGGGCTCGAGGTAGCGGCCGAGGTCCATGCGATCGCCGCGCAGCGTGAAGCGCACGACCCCCGCTTCGCGCCGCACGCGACCCGTGACATGCGTGTCGTCGAGCGTGATTGCGAGCGGCTCGACCTGGAACGTGTCCCCGGACCAGCGGAAGGTCGCGTCCGCAGCCACGGACGTCCAGGCGGCGGGGTCGCGCGTCGGCGGCAATTCGATGCCCGCGGCGGCGAGCGTGGCGCGCAGCGACACGGGTGCAAGCGCCAGGGAGCCGGTGGCCGCCGGCGCCTCGCCGAGCGACACGGTCGTTGCACCGCGCAGCCGGGCGTCACTGAAGCGGATCGACCACTCCGGTGCCTCGAATGCACCGCTCGCGCTGTCGTAGCGCAGCCGCGGTACCGCGATGCCCCAGGGCACGCCCCGCGCACCGAACGGCCCGTCGAGCAGGGTGCCGGTGATGGCCGTATCCACGAGCACGAGCGGCGGCCCGAGGCTGGCGACGGTTGCCAGCTGCGCCTGCGCACGAGCGGCGAGGCCGCGCCTGGAGAGGGTTGCGGCCGCGGCGATCCGCATGGGCACCCCCGCGCGGATCGGCTCGAGCTCGAGCGTCACGCCATCGAGCTGCCAGTGATCGCCGCTCGATCGATCGTCGTAGGCGACGCGCGCATCGCGCAACTCGATGCCGGCGACCTCGGGGAGTGCGCCGGACGCCGAGCCATCGCCTGTCCCGAACGACCAGTTCACGCGCCCGTCGGCCGCCTTCACGAGGTGCGCATCGAGGCCGTCGAGGCGGACCCGGTCAACGACCAGCTCGCCGCGCAGCAGCGGCAGCAGCCGCACGCCGACATGCGCGCTGCGCCAGCGCAGGAACTGCGGCTCGGGAAAGCCCCCGGGCGAGGGCAGCTCGGCCGCGCCGCTCGTCAGCGACAGCCAGGGAAAGAACGCCAGCTCGATGTCGCCCTGCAAGCGCAACGCCCGGCCGGTCGCCGCCGCGACCTGTCGCTCGATGGGGCCCCGGTAGAGATTCGGGTCGACGAGCCGCGTCAGGACGAAAGCGGCGAGGACCAGCAGCGCCAGCAGCCCGCCGAGCCCGATCGCCACCCACTTCGCAACGTGCACGTGCTCATTGTAGCCGTGTCACCGATCGCAGATCCGCACGTCGCCGCTCATCGTCTTGGCACGGATGCGCGCCCCACCCTCGCCCCGCGCCAGCGACATGCGCTCGCCCGGCCCGTACTTGCTCACGGGCTCGGAACGCACGCCGAAGCAATTGGTCAGCGTGCCGCTGAAGGTATCCACCTCGGCACTGTACCCGGCCTCGGCGGCGAGCTTCGCCGACAGGTCGCCGCTCACGGACTCGAACTCGACGCGCGCATTCTTCGCCAGCCGTCCGCCGAGGCGCGCATCGCCCGACGTGCTGCGCAGGCGCACGTTCGTGAGGGTACCGAGGTCGAGCAGCATGTCGCCGCTCACCGTAGTGGCCTCCAGTTCGCCGGAGAGATCATCGACCACGAGGCTGCCGCTCACGGAGTACGCCGTGACGCGCGCCGGGGCCGCCGCCGCAACCACGCGGATGTCCCCGCTCACCGACTTGAACTCGCCATCCTGCGCGACGCCGCGCGCCTCGATCTCGCCGCTCACCGATTTCAGGCGCAGTGCACCGGCGACGTCGCGCACGGCGATGTCGGCGCTCGCGGTGGTCACGTCGAGCGACGACGCCCTCGGCACGCGGATCGTGAGGTCGGCGTCCGAGTCCCGGCGCGCGCCCTCGCCCGGCAGCACCACCTTGATGGCGACCCGGTTGCCCTCGCGTCCGATATCGAGGCGGCGCACGTCCGCGTCGATCGTTCCCGTGACTTCGACCTCCGCCTTGTCCCAGGCCTCGACGGTCACCGAACCCGTCACGTTGTTGACGACGACCTGGCCATTCGCGTCCGCGGGGACGCGCTGGTTCACGTCGCGGTCTTCCTTCGCCTGCGCCGGCGTGGCCAGGACCGCCACGAGCAGCGCGCTACCCATCCACAGATTCCTGGTCTTCTTCATGTTCCGATCTCCCGAACCGTCGTGAGGACGCGCATCTCGTCCTGATAGCTGTTCACCAACATCTCCTGCAGCAGCGCATTGCCCGGGTCGCGGCCCAGCGCCGCGCCGATCTCGACCTGTGCCCGCTGCACCGTCGCGAGGCTTGCCTCGACCCTGGCGCGCGTCGCGGGCGACAGTCCCGCGAGCCGCGCGTCAACTTCGCGCAGCAGCTCCTCCCGTGTGCGCTCGAAGCGCGCTCCCGGCGCGTAAAGGGCCGGCTGCACATGCTCGCCGACCCGGGCCGGCGGGCTGGCGGCCACCGCCGGCGCGCGCGGCAGCGGCGAGGAGCGGCCGATCCACACGCCCACCGCCACGCAGGCCACCGCCGCCGCCAGCGCCCATGCGGGCCTCGCCACCTGCCATGCGCGCCCGGGCCGGCCAGACTGCGCGCCAATCGTCGCT
>CAZRLI010000161.1:0-5322 GCA_964600535.1 uncultured Steroidobacteraceae bacterium
GCTGACGGGGGTTGCAGACCTCACGATCGTCGCGCCGGACCGCAACCGCAGCGGTGCGAGCAACTCGCTGACCCTCGATGTGCCGCTGCGCGTGTTCATGGCGGAGGACGACGTGCATTATGTCGTCGGCACGCCGACCGACTGCGTGCACCTCGCGATCTCGGGCCTGTTCGATTTCGAGTTCGACATGGTGGTCGCGGGGGTCAATGACGGCGCGAACCTCGGCGACGACGTGCTCTATTCGGGCACCGTGGCGGCAGCGATCGAGGGGCGCTTCCTCGGCCTGACGACCGTGGCGGTATCGCTCTGCACCGAGCAGGGCGGGCCGCGCCACTTTGCGACCGCGGCGCGCGTCGCGCGCGAGATCGTCGAGCGATTGCTGGACCAGCCGCTCGATCGCGGCATGATCCTCAACGTGAACGTGCCCGACCTGCCCTATGAGCAGCTGCGCGGCCTGCGCGCGACGCGGCTCGGCTATCGTCACCGTTCCGAACCGGTCGTGCGCACCCTGGATCCGCGCGGCCGGCCCGTCTACTGGATCGGCCCCGCCGGGCCGGGGCAGGAGGCGGGGCCCGGCACGGACTTCCACGCGGTGGAGGAGGGTTTCGTGTCGGTTACCCCGCTGCAGATCGACCTCACGCGCCACGCCGCGCTCGGCACGGTCGCGCAGTGGCTCGACGGGCGGCCCCGTGGCTGACGTGCGCCTCTCCGGCATCGGCATGACGTCGGCGCGCACCCGCGATCGGCTCGTGCAGCGGCTGCGCGACCAGGGCATTCGCAACCCGGCGGTGCTCGACCGCATCCGCAACGTGCCACGCCACATCTTCGTCGACGAGGCGCTCGCGAGCCGCGCCTATGAAGATACCGCGCTGCCGATCGGTTACGCGCAGACGATCTCGCAACCGTACATCGTGGCGCGCATGACGGAGGCCCTGCTGGAGGGCGGACCGCTCTTCAACGTGCTCGAGGTCGGCACCGGCTGCGGCTACCAGACCGCGGTGCTCGCGCCGCTCGTCGACAAGCTCTACAGCATCGAGCGCATCGAACCGTTGCTGAAGCGCGCGAAGGAGCGCGCCCGCGAGCTCGGCATCAAGAACGTGCGTTTCCGGCACGGCGACGGATACCGCGGCTGGCCGTCGCATGCGCCCTATGACGGCATGCTCGTCGCCGCGGCACCGCTGCGCGTGCCCGACGCGCTGCTCGAGCAGCTCAAGGTCGGCGGGCGGCTGGTCGTGCCGGTCGGCCCCGAGGGCGCGCAGGAGCTCGTCCGCTTCACCCGCCGCGAGCAGAAAGTGGAACGCCAGGGCCTCGGACCGGTCGCGTTCGTGCCGCTGTTGGAAGGAACCACATGATAAAAGGCACCTAACTATTTGATATTAAATAGTTTGCTGCATAGCTTGCCTGTCGTGCTGCGACCTGCCTAACATGGCGCCCCCAGGCACACGGCGAGAAGACACAGGGGTTTCGGGGGAGTCGGCGAGTAGAAGAAGTAGACGGAAGAAGAACAAGAACTAGCGACGACAATCGTTCGGGTCTGTCAGCTACGGGCGGTTGGTGACGGGTGTTACGAGCTTTCCCCCCTGTGTCTTCTCTCGGTGTGCCTGCGGTGACCTGCGATCACGGCAGCAGGGCCAGCACCACGCGCCGGTCTTCCTGCGCCAGCACGTTGTAGGTGCGGCAGGCCGCGCCGAATTCCATCACCTCGAGCCCGACCTGCCGTGCGCCAAAGAGCGCGCGCACCGCGCCGGGCGGCCACGCGACGGGTGCCGGCATTCCGACGATCACCACTTGCGGATCGAGCGCAAATACGGGTTCGAGCAATGCGGCATCGAGCGTGGTGACGTGGCGGGCGGCCCAGTCGGTGACGAGTGCGGCCGCGGCGACCACCAGCGGTGCGGCGAGCGTCGCGCCCGCGATCTGCACGTCGCGTTGCCCGTGGCTGCGGATCAGGTTGATGTCGGCGCGTGCGGCCAGCGTCAGCTTCATTTCGGTACGATACGCGATCGTGTCGGAACTCGTCCTCATCTTCCCCGCGCCCACGGCCGCCGCGCGTGCCGCCCTGGCGCAGCCCCTCGGGCGGGCCCGCGAGTCGGCCTTGCCGGGCGGCGACTGGCGGTCATGGCTCGCGCGCCGGCTCGGCGCGGCAGCGCTCGCGACCCAGCCACCCGCGCAGGTCGCGGCGGCTGCGGCCGGACTGGTGCCGGCGGATGCCTGGTTCGCAACGCCCGTCGCGCTCATCGCCGCCCTCGATCACGTGCGCATGCCGGCTGACGGCTGGCTCATGCTCACGGCCGACGAGGGCGCCCGGCTCGCGGCGGACTTCGCGCGGGGCTTCGATGGCTCGGGCGTCTCGCTGTTGCCGGCGGGCGCGGAGGGTTTCCTGCTGTCGGGGCTCGCGGCGCCCGCGGCGCGGACGCACGATCCGGCAGGCCTGCTCGGCGCCGACATCGGGCCGTGGCTCGCAAGCGGGGAAGGGGCAGCGGCCGTGCGGCGACTCGGGGCCGAGATCGAACTGTGGCTGCACGGGCATCCTGTCAATCGTGCACGCGCGCAGCGCGGCTGCGCTCCCGTTGCAACCCTGTGGCTGTGGGGCGGGGGCGCGCCGCCCGCGAAGGCGGCGCAGGCGGCGCCGGTTCATCCCGGCGGCCCCGTCGCGCGGCTCTACGGCGGCGACAGCTGGCTGCGGGGCGTGTGGCGGGCCGCGGGCCGCGAACTGGCAGGCGACGCCCAGGCAATGGCGCAGGTCTGCGTCGCGGGCGATGCCGATACCATCGTCGTTGCCCGCCACGGCATCGACGAGGGGATCGTCGAGCGCTGGTGCGGGCCCGCGCTCGCGCAGCTGGCCGGGCGACGCATCAGGCGGGTGCGCTTCGTGCTCGACGGCCGCCAGTTCCGCTGCGCGCGTTTCGACCTCGTGAAGCCGTGGCGACGCACGGTCAGCTGGGCCATGCCGGCATGACCCTGCGCATCGAACGGCGGGACGGCGCGGCGCCGGACGGCTGGGGCGAAGGCCTGCACCCGGTGCTGCGGCGCGTCTATGCCGCGCGCGGCGTACGCGGTGACGACGAACTCGCGCTCACGCTGTCGCAACTGCTGCCGGTCGGCACGCTCGAGGGCGTCGACGCGGCGGTCGAACTGCTGTGCGCGCATCGCGGGCCGGGCCGCAAGGTCCTGGTGGTCGGCGATTTCGATGCCGACGGCGCGACCAGTTCGGTGCTGATCGTGCGCGCGCTGCGCGCCTGGGGATTTGCGGACGTCGACTTCCTCGTGCCGAATCGCTTCGAGTTCGGCTATGGGCTCACGCCGGAAATCGTCGCGCTCGGTGCGCAACGCGCACCCACGCTGATCGTCACGGTCGACAATGGCGTGGCGAGCATGGCCGGCGTCGCGGCGGCGCGCGCGCGCGGCATCGACGTGCTCGTCACCGACCATCACCTGCCGGGCGCCGAGCTGCCGGCAGCCAACGTGATGGTCAACCCGAACCTCGCGGGCAGCCGCTTCGGCAGCCGGGCGCTCGCGGGGGTCGGCGTCGCCTTCTACGTCATGGTGGCGCTGAAGCGTGCGCTCGATGCGGCGGGACTCGTCGACCGCGCGGCGCCATCGCCGGCCGAATGGCTGGACCTGGTCGCACTCGGCACGGTGGCCGACGTCGTGCCGCTCGATCGCAACAACCGCGTGCTCGTCGCGCAGGGGCTGGCGCGCATTCGCGCCGGGCGCTGCGTGCCCGGGCTGCGCTCGCTGCTCGAGATCGCGCAGCGCGATCGCGCCGACCTCACGGCTGGCGACCTCGGCTTCGCGATCGCGCCGCGCCTCAACGCCGCGGGACGCCTCGACGACATGTCGATCGGCATCCGCTGCCTGCTGGCCGAGCGCGAGGCGGAGGCGCGCTCGCTGGCGGCGCGGCTCGACCAGCTGAACACGGAACGGCGCGCCATCGAGGCGCAGATGCAGTCGCAGGCGCTCGCCGCGGTGCGCCATCTCGGGCCGCTCGCGGCACGCGGCGCGCGACAGCGCGCCGGAGTCTGCCTCTACGATCCGGCCTGGCACCAGGGAGTCGTGGGGCTGGTCGCGAGCCGCGTGAAGGAGCGGCTGCGCCGGCCGGTGGTGGCGTTCGCGCACGGCAGCGACGGCCAGTTGCGCGGCTCGGCGCGCTCGGTCGCTGGCGTCCATGTCCGCGACGTGTTCGAGAACATCGCGGCGCGCGACCCGGGCCTGATCGTGCGCTTCGGCGGCCACGCGATGGCGGCGGGCCTGACGCTCGACGCCGGGCGGCTCGACGCTTTCGCGGCCGCCTTCGACGCCGAGGTCGCGCGCTGGCTCGGCGCAAATGCCGACCTCGACCGGCTCGAGACCGACGGCGGGCTCGCGCCCGGCGAGCTTTGCCTCGCGACCGCGGAGGCGCTGCGCGCGGGCGGGCCGTGGGGCGCTGCCTTCCCCGAGCCGCTGTTCGACGGGCGATTCCGGATCGAGCGCACGCGCATCGTCGGCGAAAAGCACCTCAAGATGTGGGTCGAACCCGCCGGCAGCGCGCGCTGCTTCGACGCCATCGCCTTCAATCTGCTCGCGGACGAGGGTGCGCGGCCGCCGGCCGGCGAGGTCTGCCTCGTCTACCGGCTCGACGTGAACGTCTACCAGGGCGAGCGGCGCCTGCAGCTGCTGGTCGACCACGTGCTGCCCGCCTGATAAAATTTCACCGATGGAAGTCAGCCAGCTCAAGCGCACGCTCAAGGACCTCGAAGAGCGCACCCGCTCGCTACGGGGGTTTCTTTGAGTACGACCAGAAGGTCGAGCGGCTCGAAGAAGTAAACCGCGAACTCGAGGATCCCGCGATCTGGTCCAACCAGGAGCGTGCCCAGCTGCTCGGCAAGGAGCGCGCGCGTCTCAGCGCCGACATCGGCGAACTCGATCGCACATCGCATTCGATCACCGACGCCGCCGAGCTGCTCGAGCTCGCCGAGGCCGAGGACGACGAAGCGGCCGCCCGTGAGATCGAGCGCGAATCGGGCGACCTCGAAGGCGCCGTGCGCCGGCTCGAGTTCAAGCGCATGTTCCGCGGCGAGATGGATTCCCACAACGCCTATCTCGACATCCAGGCCGGCGCCGGCGGCACCGAGGCGCAGGACTGGGCGCAGATGCTGCTGCGCATGTACAGCCGCTGGGCCGAGCAGCACGGGTACAAGGTCGAGGAGCTGGAGGAGAGCCCGGGCGAAGAGGCCGGGCTCAAGTCGGCCTCGATCCTGATCAAGGGGCCGAACGCCTTCGGCTGGCTGAAGGGCGAGAACGGCGTGCACCGGCTTGTGCGCATCTCGCCGTTCGACAGCC
>CAZRLI010000162.1:0-5297 GCA_964600535.1 uncultured Steroidobacteraceae bacterium
GCGGCATCATCGTCAACGTGACGCCGCTCGAGCCCGAGTGGGAAGGGCACGTGACGCTCGAGTTCTCCAACACGACGCCGCTGCCGGCCAAGATCTACGCGAACGAGGGTGTGGCGCAGATGCTGTTCTTCGAGTCCGATGAGGTCTGCGAGACCTCCTACCGGGACCGCGGCGGCAAATACCAGGGCCAGCGCGGCGTCACCCTGCCGAAGACCTGAATTCGCGGATCGCCATCGAGAACTCGAGCTTCTCGCCCTTGCGGCGCTCGGCGCGCACCGGCAGGAAGCCGATCGACGGGGCCATCCAGAGACGGATCACGCGGCTCGAACCGGGCCGGCGGCTCTCGAAGACGACCGTATCGAGCTCGCCGAGCGCGGTCGCGAGCTTCTGCGGGCCGATGCGCGTGAACTCGTACTCCTTGACCTGGTCCTTGTCGATGGCGAGCAGGCGCGCCGGCACCTCGCCGGTGGCGGCCGCGTGCATCTGCGCCAGCTGGATCGACATCGGGTCCTGCGCGCCGGCCGGCAATGCGAGGTCCACCGCGCGATTCTCGGCGGTCCCGGTGACGCGGCCGCGCTGCCAGTCGAAATCGAGCGAGACGTCGCGGTCAGTGGCATCGCCGCCGTCGTCGCCGCGGAACTTCAGCGGCTGCGGGCGGCCGTCCACGAAGCGCAGCTCCGAGGACTGCGTTACCGTGCCGGGGATGGCAATGCGGAAGATGCCGCGCGCGAGGTTGTCCGAGTCGTACTGCCAGGTCCCGGCGGCCGTGCGGCGCAGCTCGAGTTTCGAGGTGCCGGCGTTCATGCCCTTCCACTGCACCGTGTAGGTCGCGTGGAAGGGCGTCGGTGTCCATCCGGCGGCGTGCGCGGCGGGCAGCAGCAGCAGCAGCGACAGCAGGGCAAGGCGGCGCAGGAGCCTGGCGTGTTCAGGCATCGAAATCCTCCACGACCGGGGCGGTGAGCGCGCGGCCGTCGAACCATGGCCGATCATCACGCCAGGCCAGCCGCCCGGCCGCGATCCAGCCGATCGCGCGCGGATACAGGATGTGCTCGAGCGCCTGAACGCGCGCTGAAAGCGCGGCCTCGTCGTCCTCGCGGCGCACCCCGATCCGGCCCTGCAGCACGACGGGTCCGCCGTCGAGCTCGTCGGTGACAAAGTGGACCGAGCAGCCGTGTACCGCTTCACCCGCCTCGAGCGCCCGCCGGTGCGTGTGCAGGCCCTTGAACTTCGGCAGCAGCGAGGGGTGGATGTTGAGCATCCGGCCCCGGTAGTGCGCAACGAAGCGCGGGCCGAGGATGCGCATGAAGCCGGCGAGGACCACGAGATCGGGTCGCGAGGCATCGAGGCGCGCCGCGAGCGCGTCCTCGAAGGCCTCGCGCGCGGCGTAATCCGTTGGGGCGAGCGCGAAGGCTTCGAGGCCCAGCGCGCGCGCGGCGTCGAGCCCGGCGGCGGCCATTCGATCGGAACCCACGCAGCCGATGCGCGCCCCGATCGCCCCGCCGGCGCAGGCCCGCGCGATGGCCGCCATGTTGCTGCCCCGGCCCGAGAGCAGGATGGCGAGCGAGAAGGGCCGGGGGCGTGTCAGCACGCCTTGGGTCTCATGCGCCGATCACGACCCCGGAGTCGCCGCGGCGCACGCTGCCGATCACGCTCGCGACTTCGCCGTGCGCGCGCAACAGCGCGAGCGCGGATTCCACGTCGTGCTGCGCGACGATCACGACCATGCCGATGCCGCAATTGAAGGTGCGGTGCATCTCCGCGTCGGGCAGCCTGCCCGCATGTTGCAGCCAGTCGAACACGGGGTCGCGGTGCCAGTTGCGGCGCGACAGGGCGACTTCGAGCCCCGCGGGCAGCGTGCGGGGAATGTTGTCGGTGAGGCCGCCGCCCGTGATGTGCGCGAGGCCGTGCACCGGCAGGCGCCGCACGAGTTCGAGCAGCGAGCGCACATAGATGCGCGTCGGGGCGAGCAGGCGATCGAAGAGCGGCCGGCCGTCGAGCTGCGTGTCGGCCGTCGCGCCCGCGAGGCCGACCAGCTTGCGGATCAGCGAGTAGCCGTTGGAATGGGCGCCGGAGGACGCGAGGCCGATGACTGCATCGCCCTCGGCCACGAGCTGGCCATCGATGATCGAGGCCTTTTCCACGATGCCGACGCAGAAGCCCGCGAGGTCGTAGTCGTCGCCGGCGTACATGCCGGGCATTTCCGCGGTCTCGCCGCCGACCAGCGCCGCACCGGCCTGTGCGCAGCCCTCGGCGATACCGCCGATGACCGCGGCGGCCACCTCGACGCGCAGCTTGCCGGTCGCGTAGTAATCGAGGAAGAACAGCGGTTCCGCCCCCTGCACCACGACATCATTGGCGCACATCGCCACGAGGTCGATGCCGATCGTGTCGTGGCGGCCCGTCTCGATCGCGAGGCGCAGCTTCGTGCCGACACCATCGGTGCCCGACACGAGCACCGGGCGCACGTAGCGGTCGAGCGGCACCTCGACGAGCGCGCCGAAGCCGCCGATGCCACCGAGCACCTCGCGGCGCTGGGTGCGGCGCACGAGCGGCTTGATGCGCTCGACGAGCTCGTCGCCGGCGTCGATGTCGACACCGGCGTCCCGGTACGTGACCGGCGTGGGAGGAGAAGGCATGCCGCTATAATAGCCGACATGCGCGCCGCCTTCCGGTACCTCGGGGCCCTTGCACTGCTCGCCGGCCTGTCCACGGCGGATGCGGCGCGTGCGGTACGCATCTACGAGGTCACGGTGCGCGAACCGGTCGCGGCGCAGGTCGCGCCGGCCGCGATGCAGATCGCACTGGTGCGCGCCACCGGACGGCGCGATGCGGCCACCGACCCTGCGCTGGCGCCGCTCGTGGGCGAGGCGCAGCGCTACGTGCGATCGAGCCGCCCGGGCGCGGGTGGTCGCACCGACGTGACCTTCGACGGCGCGTCGCTCGAGCGGGCGATCCTGGCCGCGGGGCGCGCCGTGTGGCCGGCCGAACGTCCGCTGACGCTCGTGGTGCTCGACGTGCCTGCCGAGGGCGGCGGGACGGATGCGGCGCGGGCGCAGGTGGAGGCCGCGGCCAGCGATCGCGGCCTGCCCGTCTCGATCGTGCCGGCGGCGACGCTCGGCCTTGCCACCGGCTCGATCGCGACCCGCGACCAGCTGATTCCGGCGGCGCAGCGGCTCGGGGCCGATGCCGTGCTGCTGGGGCGCGGTGATGGCGGTGCGGCGGGCCCGTGGCAGTGGACGCTCATGTCGCCGCTGGTCGCCGAGAGCTGGTCGGGCACGCCGGAGGCGGCGGTGCAGGCGGCCGCCGATGCCTTCGTGAGGGTGAGCGGCGCGACGACGACTTCGACCGACAGCGACGTGATCGTGATGGTGGGCGGAGTGCGGGATCTCGCCGCCTATGCCGGCGTCACCCGGGCGCTCGCGCAGCTTCCCGGCGTGCGGCGCGTCGCGCTCGAGGAAGTCGCTGGCGACGGCGCGCGCTTTCGCGTGACCACGCAGGGCTCGGGCGAGACCCTCGCCGCGGCGCTCGCGGGGCACGCGCGGCTCGTGCCCGCGCCGGACGCGGCGCCCGGGATCCTGTCGCTTGCCTGGTTGCCCTGACCCAGGGGTCCCGTGCGGCACCTGCCGAACATCATCTGCCTGCTGCGCATCGCGCTCACCTGGCCGATCATCGCGATGCTCGCGCGCGACCGCGCGGGACTGGCGCTCGCGCTCTTCACGGTCGCCGCCGTCAGCGACGGCCTCGATGGCTGGCTCGCCAAGCGCCATGGCTGGACCTCGAAGCTCGGGCGCTTCCTCGATCCGCTCGCCGACAAGATCCTGTTGGTGTTCGTGTTCGTCTACGCGACCTGGATCGGGCTCGTACCCGTCTGGCTGACGGCGGCGGCGGTGGCGCGCGATGTCATGATCGGGCTCGGCGCGAGCATCTACCGTGTCTGGTTCGGTCCGCTCAACGGCCGTCCCACCCCGGTCAGCAAGGTCAACACGCTGCTGCAGATCATCGTGCTGGTGCTCGCGATGCTGCGCGCGGCGAGCGGGTTGCCGCCGTGGGAGATCATCGAGGCGCTGGCACTCGTGACCCTCGTGACCACCGTGGTTTCGGGCTGGGACTATGTCCGGCGCTTCGTGCAGCGCGCCTGGCAGCTGGCCGCCGTGCCGCGGGCCTGAGATGCGCCAGCTGCCGCTCGGCGTGCGATTGCGGGATCGTGCGAGCTTCGCGAGCTTCGTGGCCGGCGCGAACGCCGAGGCGACCCGGCACGTCACCGCGCTCGCCGCCGGCAGCCGCGCCGGCTGTGCCTGGCTGCATGGCCCCGCGGGTTCGGGCAAGACGCACCTGCTGCAGGCGGCGTGCGCGCGCGCGGCCGGGGATGGCCGCGCCGGCTACGTGCCGCTCGCGGACTTCGCGGCCGGCGAGGCCGCCGTCCTCGACGGCTGGCGCGACCTCGACTGCGTGTGCCTCGACGACGTGCAGGCGGTGGCGGGGCAGGGGCCGTGGGACGCGGCCCTGTTTCGCCTCTACCGCGACCTCGAGGAGCGCGGCGCGCGCCTGGTCGTCGCGGCGGCCGGGCCGCCGGCGGCCCTCGGCTGGTCGTTGCGCGACATCGCCTCGCGCTTTGCAGCCGCGGCCGTATTCGCCCTGCAGCCACTCGACGAGGCGGGCCGCCTCGAGGCCCTGCGGGTGCGCGCGCAGTTGCGCGGGGTCGACCTGCCGGACGAAACGGTCCGCTTCCTGCAGCGGCGCTTTCCGCGCGACATGCAGACGCTTTACCGGCTGCTCGACACCCTCGACGACGCCGCGCTCGCGGCGCAGCGGCGGCTGACGGTGCCGTTCGTGCGCGAGGTGCTCGGGGGCTGAGGCCGGCCCCGGCGGGGCATCACGGCCGTGCCGCGAGGCGCACCGCGAGCTCGGCGACGCGCCGTCCCAGCACCTGCGCGAGGTGCTTCTCGTCGTCGGACAGCTGCACGCCCGCGTCGTGCCCCGCCACATGGGAGGCGCCATAGGGCGAGCCGCCGGTGCGCGTCGTCGAGAGCGCACGCTCGGTGAAGGGGATCCCGACGAGATACATGCCGTGGTGCAGGAGCGGCAGCATCATCGACAGGAGCGTCGTCTCCTGGCCGCCGTGCTGCGTCTGGGTCGAAGTGAACACGCCCGCCGGCTTGCCGGCGAGTCCGCCGTCGAGCCACAGGCTCGAGGTGCCGTCGAGGAAGTACTTGAGGGGCGCGGCCATGTTGCCGAAGCGCGTCGGGCTGCCGAGCACGAGGCCCTGCGTGTCGCGCAGGTCGGCCAGGGTCGCATAA
>CAZRLI010000163.1:0-5245 GCA_964600535.1 uncultured Steroidobacteraceae bacterium
AGATCAAGCCCGTGAAGTGGATCGACGAAGTGCTCGAGATCGCGCTCGCCGCGCGTCCGGTGCCGCTGGCGGCCGTCGTGCCCGAGGTCGTCGCAGCCGCCGATCCGTCAAAGCGCGCCGGGAAGCGCGCGGCGCGGCGCGCGGGCAAGGGCGGGGTGCAGGCGCACTAGCCCCGCGACCCGCGAGGCGGCGGACGTTACCGCGTTGCTGGCCGGGTGCCGATCGCCCGGAGCCGGCAGGCGAACGCCAGTGCCAGCAGCGCGAGCGCCCCGAGCGCGCCTCCGCCACCCCCTCCACCGCCGGGCCCGCCGCCCGGTGGCTGCGGCTGCGAGGGTGGCGTGGCGGTCGTCTCGTTGCGCTTGAGCAGGAAGAGGCCGTTCGAGATGTCGCTGACCGCGATCGTGCCCGAGGGCAGGAACGGGTAGACGCCCCACGCCCCTTCGGTGCCCGCGATATTCGGGGCAGGCAACAGGAAGGTATCGAACCAGCCCACCTCGCGCAGGGCGCGCGGGTTGGCGAGGTCGTGGATCACGAGCCCGCGCCGATAGTGCGCGAGGTAGTAGCGGTCGCCAACGGTGTAGCCGTTGTGGTCGGTCGTGGTGTCGGCGCCCGTGAACGAGGTCATGATGGTCGGGCTGCGCAGGTCCGCGACGTCGAGCGTGTAGATCGAGGTATTGAGGCCGGGGATGCGCAGCTCGTCGAGCTCGTCGTGCACGATCACGTAGCGCTGGTCGGCCGTCGGCCAGCCCGAGTGGATGTAGCGCGCGTTCGGGTAGGTGGCCGCACCGAGGAACGCGGGCGCTGCCTTGTCGGTGACGTCCCAGAGTTCGACGCGCTCGACGTCGAAGTCGACCAGCACCTCGCACGGATTGTGCCCCGCCGCGCACTGCGTGGTGCGATTGTCGGTGAGCCGCAGGCTCGTCGAGTCGTGCATGTAGGGAGTGGTGCTGCCCGGCGCGCCGGGGTTCGTCGTGACCAGCGCCGGGTTCACCGGGTCGGTCAGGTTGTAGATGCGGTAGCGGCCGCCGAGGACATTGGCGCCCGCCACGTACAGGAATGCCTGGGCGCCCGGCAGCGCCATGCCGGTCGCATAGTCGATGTTCGAGATGTAGAGCGTGTGGGAGGTCGACAGGTCGTGCAGCGTATTGGCGAGCGTGGCGCTCGCCGGCAGCCCGGAGAGGTCGATGATCTGCAGGCCCGCGCCACTGCCCTCGGTGGTGATGTAGGCATAGGCGCGGTGGCGGTTCGCCGCGGCATCGAACACCTGGTAGACCTTCACCTCGCGCCAGGCGTTGGTGACCCCGGGTATCGTCGCGACTTCGCGCGGGTTCGCCGGGTCCGTCACCTCGACGACCGCCGTGCCGTTGCGCAGGCCCACGATCACGTACTCGCGATTGTCGTCGCGGTCGACGAAACCCCACAGGTTCGCCGTGCTGAGTGGCTGCGTGGAGAACCCGGTGAGGGGAATCTGCGCGAGGAAGTCGATATTCCAGCAGGGGAAGGCGCCCGCCATGCCGGCCGTGCAGGCGGTCGCCGCCTGGGCCTGCTGCTGCTCGCGCGCGACCGGCTGGCCCGCCTCGTCGACCGGCGTGAAGCCGAAGGCAATCAGCGTCTGGATGTATCGCGGGTCCGCGCCGCGGACAATGGCGCGGTTCGTCGCGGGGTCGTCGACACTGAATTCGTCGGCGGCGCTGAAGCCCGCCCGCAGCCCTTGCTTGCCGAACAGCAGTTCGTCGAGGTTGAAGCCGGAGAAATCGTACTCGCCGGCGCCCACCTTGATGGCGTCGCCGTGCTGTACCTGGGTGAGCGCATAGGCGATCGTGCGGCACGGCGCGTCGCGGTGGTCGCAGTCGCCCTCATCGGCTCCCTGCGGGGCCACGTAGCGGGTGCCGGCGATGTCGTCATGTGCGTGCAGGGAGCCCGTGGCAAGGGCGAGGACGAAGGCGGTCGCCAGGCAGGGCAGGAGGCGCATGGGCGCAGTGTACCCCGGTGGCGGGTACCGCTGGCGCCCCGGCGGACTATCCTCTATCATCCGCGCCCTTCTGAAGCTTGAAGGGTGCTTAGCTCAGCGGTAGAGCGTCGCCCTTACAAGGCGAGGGTCGGGGGTTCGATCCCCTCAGCACCCACCATGTGGAGCGGTAGTTCAGTTGGTTAGAATACCGGCCTGTCACGCCGGGGGTCGCGGGTTCGAGTCCCGTCCGCTCCGCCAACTTGCCCAAGGGTTCTAGATGCTTCAGAAGATCAGAGACCATCTGCACGGTGCCATCGGCTACACGATCCTCGGCGCCATCGCGCTGGTATTCGTCGCGTGGGGTGCCTACGGCATCGTCGATGTCGGTATCGGCCAGAGCGCCTACGCCGCGAAGGTCGACGGCGAGAAGATACCCCTCGAGACCGCGCGCCAGGCCTGGCTCGAGCAGCAGGCGCAGGCAGCGCGTGCTTTCGGTGGCGAGATCCCCGAGGACCGCAAGGCGCAGCTGCAGCAAAGCGTGCTGGAGGGCCTGATCACGCGTGCAATGGTCGACAACCGCGTCCACGCGCTCGGCTACCGCGTGACCGACGCGCAGGTGAAGGACGCGATCGAGCAGGAGCCGGCATTCCAGGTCGACGGCAAGTATTCGGCGACCATCGCCAAGGCACGCCTCGCGCAGGTGGGCCTCACGGTCGCGGCCTTCGAGGCGGACCTGCGCAGCTCGCTCGCCCGCCAGCAGCTGCAGCGCGCCATCGGCGTCTCCGATTTCGTGACACCACGGGAATTCGACCGCATCGTCGCGCTCGAGGACGAGCAGCGCGAGGTGAGCTGGGCGTTGCTCGCGGCGACGGCCTTCGCGCCGGCGGGCATCGATGAGGCGGCCGTGCGCGCCTACTACGATGCGAACCGGCAGGACTACCTGACCACCGAATCGGTGCGTCTCGCGTATGGCGAGCTGCGGCTCGAACAGGCGGCGGCGCGCGTGACGGTGGTCGACGATGACCTGCGCGCGCTCTACGCGCAGGACAAGGACCGCTACACCGAGCCCGAGCGCCGCCGCGCGCGCCACATCCTGGTGGCCGACGAAAAGACGGCGCAGGAGGTCCTCGCGCAATTGAAGGCGGGCAAGGATTTCGGCGCTCTCGCCAGGCAGTACTCGAAGGACACGGTCTCGGCCGAGAAGGGCGGCGACCTCGGATTCGCCACCCGTGGCACGTTCGTCGCCCCGTTCGCGGACGCCGTCTTCGGCATGCAGGTCGGCCAGACCAGCCCGCCGGTGAAGACGCAGTACGGCTATCACGTGATCCAGCTCGAAGCGATCCAGCCCGGCAAGGCGAAGAGCTTCGAGGACGCGCGAGCGGAGCTCGAGGCGCAATATCGCCGCGAGCAGGCGGCGGACCGCTTCGGAGAGGCGGAAGAGCAGCTGCAGACCCGGCTCGAACAGCCCGGCGTGACGCTCGAGGCGCTGGAGAAGGAATTCGGCCTGGCGACCGGGGTGGTCGAAACCTACGAGCGCGGCAAGGGTGGGGGCGTCCTCGGCGCGAGCCCGGCGCTCGAAGACGTGGTGTTCGGCGACGCGGTGCTGAACCAGGGGCGCGTCGGCGGACCGGTGGCGCTGGGCGAGGACCGGATCGTCGTCGTGCAGGTGCTCGAGCACCGCAAGCCCGTGGCCCGGCCGCTCGCCGAGGTCCAGGCCTCGATCATCGAGAAGATGAAGCGTGAGCGGGGACTGGCGGCCGCGCGCGCGGCCGCCGCGGCGGCCCTCAAGCGCCTCGAGGCCGGCGAGTCATTCGCCACGGCGCTCGCGGGGCAGAAGATCGAGGGGCCGCACTACATTGCGCGTACCGACCCTTCGGCGCCGTCCGAGATCCGCGCCAGGGTGTTCGCGGCGCCGCGGCCAGCGGGCCGGCCGCTCTACGAGGTCGTGCCGACCGCGGAGGGCGCGGCGGTGGTTGCGGTGCTGGGCGTGCGCACGGACCCCGTGCCGCTCACGGCCGACGCGCGCCAGGAGCGCATGCGGCAGCTCGTCGGGCGGCTGGGATCGGCAGACATCATGGCGTACGTGGCGGAGGCGCGCCGCAAGGCGAACGTCGCGGTGAACCCGAAGGCGTTCGAATGAGCCCGGCGCGCCGTCAGCCTTCCGCTTCGAGCGGAAAGCTCATGCCGACGGTGCTGTAGCCGCTGTCGACGTAGAGAATCTCGCCGGTAATTCCGGCCGCAAGGTCGGAGCAGAGGAACGCTGCGGCGTTGCCCACATCTTCGAGAGTCACGTTGCGGCGCAGCGGCGCCACCTCGGCGACGCGACCGAGCATCTTGCGTAAGCCGGGAATGCCCGCCGCGGCGAGTGTCTTGATCGGGCCTGCTGAAATGCCGTTGACGCGAATGCCCGAGGGGCCCATGTCCGCCGCCAGGAAGCGCACGTTCGCCTCGAGACTCGCCTTGGCGAGACCCATCACGTTATAGCTCGGCACCGAACGCACCGCGCCGAGATAGCTCAGCGTGATGATGGACCCATTGCGGCCCGCCATCAGTGGAGCCGCGCCGCGCGCGAGCGCCGTGAGGCTGTAGCTCGAGATGTCGTGCGCAATACGGAACGAGTCGCGGCTGGTGGCTTCGACGAAGCCTCCAGTGAGCGCTTCACGCGGCGCGTAGGCCACCGCATGGACGACCACATCGAGACTGCCCCATTCGCGCTTCAGCAGCGCGAACGCCGCATCGATCTCGGCATCGACCGTCACGTCGAGCGGCAGCGTGAGGGCGCCGACTTCCGCGGCGAGCGGCAACACCCGGTCCTTCAGCTTGTCGTTCGCGTAGGAGATGGCGAGTTGCGCTCCCTCGCGGTGCATCGCCTGTGCGATGCCCCAGGCGATGGAACGATCCGTCGCGACGCCCACGATGAGCGCGCGTTTGCCGGTCATGAAGCCCATGCGTTAACCCGGAGATTTCTTGACAGTGAGTTTCTGGCCCGGCTTGATCGAATTGCCGGACAGTCCGTTCCAGGCGACGATCTGCGAAACCGAGATGCCGAAGCGCTTCGCGATGTCCCACAGCGTGTCGCCACTGCGGACAGTATAGCTCGAGCCGCCACTGGAGCCGCCCGCACCCCGCGCCGACGACCGGCCCGAAGGGGCGCTGCCGGCATCCGACTTGCTCACGACCAGCCGCTGGCCGGCGCGGATCGTGTCGTTGACGCCCATGTTGTTGAGGGCCGCGAGGGTGCGCACGTTCATGCGGTTGCGCCGCGCGATCGCCGACAGGGTGTCGCCGCGCCGC
>CAZRLI010000164.1:0-5237 GCA_964600535.1 uncultured Steroidobacteraceae bacterium
CGAGGAAGGCGTGCGTGACGCCGAAGTCCTCGAGCCCGAGGATCTGGCGCAGCTTGCGCTGCGACAGGACCGGCGAGCCGAGCACGATCTGCCGCGCGTGCTCCGGCGCCGGCACGAAGATATTGCACTCGGGCCCGATCTGGGTCTGCAGCGACATCACGATCGACTCGCGGATCGGGTCGATCGGCGGGTTCGTGACCTGCGCGAACTGCTGGCGGAAGTAGTCGTACAGCGGGCGGTTCTTGTGCGACAGCACCGGCATCGGCGTGTCGTCACCCATCGAGCCGACTGCCTCGCTCTCGTCGGCCGCGAGCACGCGGATGATCTCGTCGCGCTCCTCGGCCGTCAGGTTGAACATCTTCTGGTAGGTGCCGAGCGTCTCGCGGTCCATCGGCTCGGCGGCCAGCCGCGGGTCGATCAGGTCGGTTTCCAGATAGCGCACGCCGCGCTTGAGCCAGGTCTTGTACGGATGGCGCGACTTCAGGACCTGGTCGATGTCGCGGGTCGAAAGGAGCTTTCCGGTGTGCAGGTCGAGCGCGATCATGTCGCCCGGCCCGAGCTTGCCCTTGGTGACGACGTCTTCCGGCCGGTAGTCCCACACGCCCGTTTCCGAGGCGATGGTGAGGTGGCGGTTCTTGGTGATCACGTAGCGCGCCGGGCGCAGGCCGTTGCGATCGAGCAGGCAAGCGGCGTAGCGGCCATCGGTCGTGACGATCCCCGCGGGGCCGTCCCAGGGCTCCATGTGCGTCGCGTAGTACTCGTAGAACGCGCGCAGGTCGGGATCGATCGAGTCGAGCGTCTGCCAGGCCGGCGGCACCAGCATGCGCATCGCGTGCATCACGTCGAGGCCACCCATCAGCAACACCTCGAGCATGTTGTCGAGGCTCTGCGAGTCCGACCCCGTGAGCGACACGAGCGGCTGGATGTCCGCGAGATCGGGCAGGAGCGGCGAGCGGAACAGCGGCCCGCGCGCGACCGCCCAGTTGCGGTTGCCCTGGATCGTGTTGATCTCGCCATTGTGCGCGAGGTAGCGATAGGGGTGCGCGAGGCGCCACTGCGGCAACGTGTTGGTCGAGAAGCGCTGGTGGAACACGACCACCGACGCCTCGAGCCGCGGATCGGCGAGGTCCGGGTAGAACTCCGCGAGGTGCTGCGGCATCACCATGCCCTTGAACACGAGCGTGGTGGCGGACAGGCTCGGCACGTAGAAGACGGGGTCGGTGCCTTCGAGCGCCTTCTCGGTCCGGCGGCGGGCGAGGAACAGCTTGCGGTTGAACGAGGCCTCGTCGATGTCGGCAGTGCGGCAGTTGACGAAGAGCTGCTCGATGCGCGGCAGGGTCTTGAGGGCTTCCTCGCCGCAGGCCCCGGGATCGGTCGGGACCTCGCGCCAGCCCGCGACCTCGAGGCCCTCGCGCGCAAGCTGTGCGGCGAAGACTGCCCTGGCGGCGGCAGCCTGGGCCGGGTCGGTGTTCAGGAAGACATTGCCCGCCGCGAAGCGTGGCGCGAGCTTGATGCCGGCGTCCCTGGCAACCGCGCGCAGGAAGCGTTCCGGCTTCTTGATGAGAAGGCCGCAGCCGTCCCCCGTCTTGCCATCGGCGGCGATCGCGCCGCGGTGCGTGAGGCGCTTGAGGGAAGTAATGGCGGTCCCGATCAGCCAGTGGCTTGGCTGATCGTCGAGACTGGCGATCAGCCCGAAGCCGCAGCTGTCGCGTTCGTAGCTGTCCCTGTAAAGCCCGCGGTCGGGTGCGGTCATGGTCATGGCCCCTGCGTCGACGAAGGGCGCGGTGGGCACGCTGCCCCCACGCCGCAGGCTACCGGCCTGCAACGGTAAATCTTTCAAAGGGTTATCGTGGACCGTCGACCGCTCGGACCCGTGGCCATGGAAGTGGCCCGATTGGGACGCCGTGCAACACCTTGAACCGCTATGCGTCCGATAATACCGGCCGCACCCATGTGGTCAATGAGGGTTCTCTGCTATGCCTGCCAGTCGCGTACTGCTGCCGGTCCTCATGGCGGCCCTGCTCGGATCCTGCGGTGGTGGCGGGAGCGGCGGCGGCGGCGGTCCGCCCCTCGGCGGCGGCTCGGGTTTCACCCCCGGCGTCTTCGCGGCCTCGACGAGTTTCGAGGCACGCTGCGCGGCACCCCGCAGCGGCAGCGACCCGTCCGGCCGCCCCTGGCCCGACCGGCTCGGCACCGCGCTCGACGAGAAGAACTGGCTGCGCTCCTGGACCCATGAGCTCTACCTCTGGTACCGGGAAGTAACCGACCGCGACCCGGCGCCCTTTGCCGTGCTCGACTATTTCGAGGTGCTGAAGACGAACGCGGTGACGCCTTCGGGCCAGCCGAAGGACCGGTTTCATTTCACGGTCCCCACCGACGAGTGGCTGCAGCAGTCGCAGTCGGGCACGTCGGGCGGTTACGGGGCGCAGTGGGCGATCCTCGCGAGCACGCCGCCGCGCGACCTGCGGGTCGCGTACATCGAGCCCGGCGCCACCTCGCCCGCGGCGGCGGTGGGCCTCGCACGCGGCGCGCGCGTGCTCGCGATCGACGGCATCGATCTCGTCAACACGAATGTGAGCGCAGACATCGATCGCCTGAACGATGCGCTCTTTCCGGCGGGCACCGGCTTGTCGCACTCCTTCACCGTGCAGGATGCCGGCGGCGGGCCGCAGCGCACGGTGTCGATGACCTCCGCGAACGTGACCTCCACCCCCGTGCAGAACGTGCGCACGATCGCGACGGCCAGCGGCCCGGTGGGCTATTTCCTCTTCAACGACCACATCGCGACCTCGGAGTCCGGGCTCGTGGATGCGATCACGACATTGCGCAACGCCGGGGTCGTCGATCTCGTGCTCGACCTGCGCTACAACGGCGGCGGCTTCCTCGACATCGCGAGCGAACTCGCCTACATGATCGCCGGCACTGCGCGCACCAGCGGCCGCACATTCGAGCTGCTGCAGTTCAACGACCAGCACACGATGCGCGATCCGGTGACCGGCGAGGCGCTCGCGCCGCTGCCGTTTCATTCGACGGCGGAGGGCTTCAGCGTGGCGACCGGTACGCCGCTGCCGACGCTCGGCCTCGGGCGCGTCTACGTCCTCACCGGCGGCGGCACCTGCTCGGCGAGCGAATCGATCATCAACAGCCTGCGCGGCATCGACGTCGAGGTGATCCAGGTCGGCTCGACCACCTGCGGCAAGCCCTATGGCTTCTACCCGACCGACAACTGCGGCACCACGTATTTCTCGATCCAGTTCCGCGGCGTCAACGCGAAGCAGTTCGGCGACTACCCCGACGGCTTCTCACCGGCGAACACGGTGGGCGCCGCGGGCGTATCGCTGCCGGGCTGCTCGGTCGCGGACGACTTCTCGCGCGCGCTCGGCGATGCGGCCGAGGGGCGCCTCGCGGCGGCGCTCAACTACCGCGCGACCGGCGGTCAGTGCGGGGTGCCGCCGAGCGGAGTAGCGCCGAACGGCACCGCGGCCAAGGCGGGCGCGCTGCCGTTCGCCGAGCCCGAAATGCGCAAGTCGCCGTGGCTCGAGAATCGCATCCTGCCACGGTGAGCGGCGCGCGCTACGCCTGCACCGGTCCCGCAACGCCATCTTCAACCACAAAGCTCGCGAGGGTTGATCGCGCCGTGTCGCGTGTATCGGTGCGCTCCATCGCGACGAGGTCGGTCGTGAGGCGCCTGGGCGTGAGCGCGAGGCGCAGGTAGCCGCGATGGGCACTCGTGCCATACACGAGATTGGGGTTTTCCTGCCTGAACGCCTCGACGCGCGCTTCGGCGAGCCCCTGCGAGGAGATCGATGTGGTCACGAACTCCGTCGCCACGACTTTCGTCGAGAGGTCGTCGGGCTTCGCGTTGAGGCCACCGACGAGGAAAGTGTGGATGTCCCCGCTCAGGACGACCGGGTTCGGCGTGCCATGCCGGCCGAGCGCATCGAGCAGGCGCTGGCGCGAGGCCGGATAGCCGTTCCACGAATCGGTCCAGTAGCGGCGGCCGGGGCCGGGTTGCTCGTCGATGTGGCTCATCACGACACCCTGCGCGAGCAGATTCCACTTCGCGCGCCCGATCGCGAGGCGGCTGTCGAGCCAGGCTTCCTGGCGCGCGCCGAGCATGGAGCCCGGATCGTTCTCAAGGGCAGGACATCTCATCGGCTCCTTGCGCCCGCCGGGCGGCGGCGGGCACAGGCGCGCGGAGCGGTACTGGCGCGTGTCGAGCAGCGTGAGGCTCGCGAGATCGCCGAAGGCGGCACTGGTGAAGAGCTGCAGGTTCGCGCCGAAGGGCACCGCGCTGCGCGGCAGCGGCAGGTGCTCGTAGTACGCGCGGTAGGCCGCCGCGCGCCGCTCATGGAACCAGGCCGGGTCGTCGCCGTTTACGGAATTGTCGGCGGCGTAGTCGTTCTCGACCTCATGGTCGTCCCAGGTGACGAACCAGGGACAGGCTGCATGCGCCGCGCGCAGGTCGGGGTCCTGCTTGTAGAGCGCGTACTGCGCGCGGTAGTCGTCGAGGGTGTAGACCTCGCGCTGCGGGTGATGGCGAACGAGGGGCGGCACGCCCCAGCTCTCCTCGTAGATGTAGTCGCCGAGATGGACGATGAAGTCGAGTTCATCGTCGAGCATGTGGCGGTAGGCGCCGTAGTAGCCGTGCTCGTACTGCTGGCAGGACGCCACGGCGATGCGCAGCTTGTCGAGCGGCGCACCGGCAGCGGGCGCCGTATGCGTGCGACCGATCGGGCTTTGCGCGCCGCCCACGGTGAAGCGATACCAGTAGGGACGACCCGGCTCGAGGCGCGTCAGCTCGACGTGGATCGAATACGCCCAGTCGGGCGTCGCGTAGGCGGTGCCGGAGCGCACCACCTTCTCGAGGCGTTCGTCGGCCGCGAGCACCCAGTCGACCGGGATGAACGGCGCGGCGAGCCCGCCGAGCGGCGCGAGCGGCTGTGGCGCGAGGCGCGTCCAGAGCACGATGCCGTTCGGCGTCGGATAGCCCGAGGCGATGCCGAGCGTGAACGGCTCGTCGCGGAAATTCTCCGTCGTGGACCCGGCGGCGCGCACACGCGCCGCAGCGGCGAGACCCGCGGCGAGCGTGCCCTTGAAGAGCTGGCGGCGATTCATCGGCACGGCGTGCTCCGTCGATGTGATGTCCCTGTTGAATCGTAGCGCGTGCGGCGGTAATGTTCGCGCCGCGTTGCGGGGTGTGGTACCGCCCGTGACGCCCAGAAATGGTGGTCAGG
>CAZRLI010000165.1:0-5233 GCA_964600535.1 uncultured Steroidobacteraceae bacterium
GATGTGATGTTCTGTGGTGGCGGCGAGGAGGAGCACTGGTCGCTCACGGCGCTCTTCGACGCGATGGGCGCGCTTTCCACCGCGCGCAACGCGACGCCTGGCCTCGCCTCGCGCGCCTACGACGCGACGCGCGACGGCTTCGTGATCGCCAGCGGCGGCGGCATGCTGGTGCTCGAGTCGCTCGAACACGCGCAGGCGCGCGGCGCGCCGATCCTCGCCGAGCTGCTCGGCTTCGGCGTCACCGCCGACGGCGCCGACATGGTGCAGCCGTCCGGCGAGGGTGCCGTGCGCTGCATGCGCCAGGCACTCGCCGGCATCGGCCGGCCGGTGGACTACGTGAACGCCCATGGCACCTCGACCCCGCTGGGCGACGTGATCGAGCTGAACGCGGTACGCGAGGTGTTCGGCTTCGACCTGCCGCTCCTGTCCTCGACCAAGTCCCTGTCGGGCCATTCGCTCGGCGCCGCCGGCGTGCACGAGGCCATCTATTCGCTGCTGATGCTGCGCGACGGCTTCCTCGCCGGCTCCGTCAATATCGAGGAGATCGACCCGGCCTGCGCGGCCTACCCGATCCTCCGTGAGACGCGCCCGATGCGCGTCGACACCGTGATGTCCAACAGCTTCGGCTTCGGCGGCACGAACGCGTCGCTGGTCTTCGGGCGGCTATGACGGCCGCGCGCCTTGCGGGGCGGCCCGCGTACGACTCCGCACAACACGCCCGCCGCTACCCGCGCGTCGCACGGCTGATGCCGACGGCCGAGTGGGACGTGCATTTCGAACTGGTCGCGGCGATCGAGCAGCTCAAGCGTGCGCGCAATGCGGTGGTGCTCGCGCACAACTACCAGCGGCCGGAGATCTTCCACGGGGTCGCGGATTTCGTCGGCGACTCGCTGGAACTCGCCCGCCAGGCCGCCCAGTCCGACGCCGAGGTCATCGTGATGTGCGGCGTGCGGTTCATGGCCGAGACGGCCAAGCTCCTGTCCCCGAACCGGACCGTGCTGCTGCCCGACCTGGAGGCCGGCTGCTCGCTGGCGGACTCCATCACGCCCGCGGACGTGCGTGCCCTGCGCCGCGCACACCCCGGGGTGCCGGTCGTCTGCTACGTGAACACGAGTGCGGCGGTCAAGAACGAGTGCGACGCCTGTTGCACGTCGTCCAATGCGCAGCTCGTGGTCGAGAGCTTCGGCGCAGCTGAAGTCATCCTGGTACCGGATGAATACCTCGCAGCGCACGTCGCCTCGCGCACCCGCATCCGCATCATCCCCTGGGCGGGTCACTGCGAGGTGCACGAGCGGTTCACCGGCGCCGAGGTGCGCGAGTTCCGTGCGGCCGCCCGCGCCTACGTGCTTGCCCACCCCGAGTGCCCGCGGGACGTGCAGGAAGCCGCCGATTTCGTCGGTTCGACGTCGGGCATGATCGCGGCACTCGAGCGCGAGCAGCCGCAGCGCGCGGTGCTCATCACCGAGTGCTCGATGGCGGACAACATCGCCGGGGCGTTTCCGCGCACGGAATTCCTCCGCCCCTGCAACCTGTGCCCGCACATGCAACGGATCACGCTCGCGGGCGTGCGCAGCTGCCTCGAGCAGCTCGCGCCGCGGATCGACGTGCCGGCGGACATCGCCGCAGGCGCGCGGCGCGCCGTGCAGCGCATGCTGGATGTCGGGCGCCCGCGCGGCGCATGAGCACGATGGACACCGACGTGCTGGTCCTCGGCGCGGGCGCCGCCGGCCTCGCCACGGCATTGGGCGCAGGCGGACGCCGCGTGTGCGTGCTGCACGCGGCGGAGACGGCAAGCGAGCTCGCCCAGGGCGGCATCGCCGCCGCGGTGAGCAGCGATGATTCCCCCGCCCGGCATGCGGTGGACACGCGCACGGCGGGCCACGGCTGCAATGACGACGCTGCCGTCCGCGTTGCCTGCGACGGCGCGCGCGGCGCGGTCGAGTGGCTGGAATCGCAGGGAGTGCGCTTCGCGCGCTCGGGCGGTGCCTGGTCGCTGCACCTGGAAGCCGCGCACAGCCGACCTCGGGTCCTGCACGCCGGTGGCGACGCCACCGGTGCCGAGATCATGCGTGCGCTGCGCCAGCGGGCGGCAGCGGCGACACACATCGAGCTGTTGCCGTCCCTGCGTGCCACCGCCCTGCTGCGCAGCGATGACGGCGCCTGCGGCGTCGAGGCGGAAACGGCTGGCGGCGAACGTGTCGCCGTGCACGCCCGGGACGTCGTCATCGCCACGGGCGGCATCGGCGCGCTGTTCAGCCGAACCACCAATCCCGCCTGTGCCCGCGGCGACGGAGTCGCCATGGCCCTCGCCGCCGGGGCGCGCTGCGCCGCGCTCGCGAGCGTGCAGTTCCATCCGACGGCGCTCGATGTGCCGCAGCGACCGCTGCCGCTGATTTCCGAGGCACTGCGCGGCGCCGGCGCGCGCCTGCTCGACGCGGGCGGCCGGCCGCTGATGCGCGGGACGCATCCGCTCGGTGACCTGGCGCCGCGCGACGTGGTCGCGCAGGTCGTGCACCGCGAACAGCTCGCGGGCAGGCCCGTGTGGCTCGACGCGACGGCGCTGCGCGACGGCGACGTGGCGCAGGCCTTCCCATCCGCGTACCGGGCGTGCCGCAACCACGGCATCGACCCCGCCCGCGAACCCATCCCGGTGACCTGTGCCGCCCACTACCACATGGGCGGCATCGCCGTGGACCTCGACGGCCAGTCGAGCCTGGCGCGGTTGTGGGCGGTCGGCGAAGCGGCCTGCACGGGGCTGCACGGCGCGAACCGGCTCGCCAGCAACTCGCTGCTCGAGGCGGTGGTCTTCGGCCGCCGCCTGGGTGCAGCCCTGGCACGGGCCCGGAGTCGCCCGGCCGCGCGCGGCGCGGTGGCGAACGTGGCGCTCGAGGCAGCCGTGCCGGGTGAGCTCTGCCGCCTGGTGTCGAAGTGCCTCGGGCCCGCGCGCGACGCGGCGACGATCGATGCGGGGCTGGCCAGCGTCGCCGGCTGGCGGGCGCAACAGCCGGCGCGGCCGGGTGCGGCCGCGCGCCTCGCGCTGGTCGACGCCATGTTGCGTGCCGCACGGCGCGCGGACCTGCGGCTGCGCACCGCCAGCTGAGCCGGCAGTACAATGCACGCGATGGCGATCCGGACGTTTACCGACCTGCTGGCAGCCGCGCAGTCGCAACAGGAACCGCAGCGCCTGCTGCTGGTGTTCGCGGTCGCCGAGTTGCCGCGCGACAGCAGCGCGGAAGAACGGGCGGCGTTCGAGCGCGGCGAAGGCGGCGCGCTGACGCCCGTGGTGTGCGTCGACAAGCTCGCATCGGAGATCGGTTCGTTCGAGGCGCTCAGGGCGGAGTCGCGCCGTGCCATTTCGCGCTGGGACATCCTGTTCATCGCCGCCCTCGATGGCCGCGCCGGCGTGGCGCCCAACCCGGACGAAGCCGCGGGCCCGCTGCGGATGATGGTCGAATCGATCAAGGCGGGCCGCGTCGGGGAATTCCTCGCCGTCGATCGCGACGGCGGGCTCGTGCGCCTGCAGCGCGGCTGACACATCGCCCGCCGCGGGCGTATGCTCGAATGGCGCGCATGAGGGCGCTGGAGGGCACATGGTGACAACGTGGTTCCTGGATGAAACGCCCGGTCGCACGCCGCTGTGGCAGGTGTTCTGGCTCTACGGCGTGCTGGCGAGCCACCTGCTGTTCGGCCTGATCCTCTACCTGTTCCGCTCGGTCGATACGCCGACGCTCGCGGTGATGCTCGCGGCCTTCGTGCTCTACACCGCGTGGATCATGCGTGCCGTCTGGCGCAATGCGTTCAATGTCCGCAATGCGCTGTACGGGCACATCGCGCGCGCCTTGACCGTGGCCTGGGCGCTCAATACGGTGCTCGTCTGCGCGTTCCTGTGGCTCGGCCACGTCGGCCGGATCGAGCTGCCCTTCTGATCCCCCGGGTATTTTGACATTCGTCAATTTCCGCGCCGGACTGGCGGGGCTGTCGCCCGCCTACTTCGGCATGGTGATGGCGACCGGCATCGTGTCGATCGCCGCGCACCTGCACGGCGTCGGGTGGCTGGCGCGCGGCCTGTTCGCCCTCAACGGCGCGTTCTACCTCGCGCTCTGGTGCCTGTACCTGCTGCGCCTGTACTGGCACCCCGCCCTGTTCTTCGGTGACCTCGCCGATCACCTGCGCGGGCCCGGCTACTTCACCGCCGTCGCCGCCTCCGGCGTCCTCGGCAGCCAGTCGATCGTGCTCGGCCACCAGCTGGCCGCGGGCTTTGCGCTGTGGTGCGTGGCCGTCACGCTCTGGCTCGCGCTGACCTACGCGATCTTCACGGTGTTGACCGTCAAGGAGACCAAGCCGACGCTCGACCGGGGCATCAATGGCGGCTGGCTGCTCGCGGTCGTCGCGACCCAATCGATCGCGGTGCTGAGCGCACTGCTTGCCGCACGCATCGGGCAACCGCACAAGCTCGAGCTGAACTTCTTCGCGCTCTCGATGTGGCTGTGGGGCGGCATGCTCTACATCTGGATGATGTCGCTGATCTTCTACCGCTACACGTTCTTTCCGTTCCAGCCGGGCGACCTGTCACCGCCCTACTGGATCAACATGGGTGCCATGGCCATCTCGACGCTGGCGGGCTCGCTGCTGATCGTCAATGCACCGGACGCACCGTTCCTGCAGTCGCTGCGGCCCTTCATCAAGGGCTTCACGATCTTCTACTGGGCGACTGGCACCTGGTGGATCCCGATGCTGCTGGTGCTCGGCATCTGGCGGCACGTCTACCGCCGCTTTCCGCTGCGCTATGACCCGTTGTACTGGGGCGCGGTCTTTCCGCTCGGCATGTATGCCGCGAGCACCCACGAACTGATCGTGGCGATGGACCTGCGCTTCCTCGAACCGCTGCCCGGGATCGTGTTCGCCGTGGCGCTCGCCGCGTGGCTCACGGCCTTCGTTGGCTGGCTGCGCGCTGCTGCGCGGCCCACGCCGCCGTGATCTCCGGCAGGTCGTGCTCCTGGCCGAGGGTCGGGAACCTGCTGAGGTCCATGCGGCGGATCGCGAAGTGCATCCACGCGAGCGCCACCGACACCAGCAGGAACAGCAGCATGAAGCAGCTCGACCAGATGTTGGTGTAATCGGCCAGCGCACCGAACGCGATCGGCAGCTGGAAGCCGCCCAGGCAGCCGATCATGCCGAACACGCCGCCGACCGAGCCGACATGCCCCGGGTAGTAGGCCGGGATGTGCTTGTA
>CAZRLI010000166.1:0-5167 GCA_964600535.1 uncultured Steroidobacteraceae bacterium
GTGGCGAGCGTCTCGAGGTAGCCCGCGATCACGGTGAGCGGCGAGCGCAGCTCGTGCGAGGCGTTCGCGACGAAATCCTTGCGCATCGTCTCGAGCCGCGTCTGGCGCGTGACATCGCGGATCAGCAGCATGCGCTGGTCCTCGCCGTACGGCAGCACGTGCAGTGACAGCCAGGTCTCCGGGCTGGTCCCCGTCTGCAGGACCATCGGCGTGGCGAAGTCGCTGCCGGCCAGATAGCGGACGAATTCCGGCTGGCGGATCAGGTTGTCGATCCGGATGCCGATGTCCTGCCGGCCGCGCAGTTCGAGCATCTGCGCGGCCATGCGGTTGAACCAGGCGATCTCGCCGCGCGCGTTCAGCGCCACGACGCCGTCGGGCAGGGCCGCGGTGGAGTCGCGCAGCTCGCGCAACACGGTGACCAGCCGCTGCTTGTGGTAACGCTTGCGGCGATGGATCCGCACGACCTGGGTTACGACGTCATCCCACACCCCGCGCAGCACCGGCGGCTCCATCAGGCTGCGGTGGCGCAACCAGTGGTCGAGGCGGAAGAGGTTCACGAGCTGCCAGCCGGCGTACAGCAGCAGCGCGACAAAGAGGCCGAGCAGCACCCGGCCGGCGGCGAGCCCGCCGACGAGGCCCACGGCGAGCGTCGCGAGCAGTCGCGCCGCGGCGAAGCCCCACATCCTCACCGTGAGCGCCAATGGCTGCCGCGGCATGCGGGGCTCGGTCAATGTGTGAGTGCCGAGAACCGGTAGCCCGCGCCGCGCACGGTCTGGATCAGGTGATCGCAGCCGTGGTCCTCGAGCGCCTTGCGCAGGCGCCGGATGTGCACGTCGATCGTGCGCTCCTCGACGTAGACGTTGCCGCCCCAGATGCGATCGAGCAACTGTTCACGCGAGTACACGCGCTCGGGGTGGGTCATGAAGAATTCGAGCATGCGGTACTCGGTCGGACCGAGCGACACCGTGCGCTCGCCGGCCGTCACGCGGTGGCTCGCGCGGTCGAGCGCGAGCCCCTGGAACTCGACGCGATCCTCGCCGCCACCCGGCTCGGAGCGACGCAGCACCGCATTGATGCGGGCAACCAGCTCGCGCGGCGAAAACGGCTTCGTCATGTAATCGTCGGCGCCGCCCTCGAGGCCCGCCACCTTGTCGGTCTCCTCGGCGCGCGCGGTCAGCATGATGATCGGCAGCTCACGCGTGTCCTCGTCGCGCTTCAGCAATTTCGCGAGCTCGAGCCCGCTCATGTCGGGCAGCATCCAGTCGAGCAGCAGGAGGTCGGGCTGGCGGTCGGCGAGCTGTTCGCGCGCGCCGCGGCAGTCCTCCGCCTCTCGCACCTCGAATCCCGCGCGCCGCAGGCCATAGGCGATCATTTCGCGGATCGGGCGCTCATCCTCGACGATCAGGATCTTCTTGCCGGACATGCCGTGCATTACAACGGGATTCTATTGCAGAACCGTGACAGCGGGGACCGCCACGTCATCGCGCAGGTAAACAGGCTGCAACATCTCCGGCGCCACGGCCTCGCCCGCCCGCAGCGCGGCGGCGGCCAGCACCGCGATGGCGCCCGCGTCCGGCAGGATCGCATCATTGATCCCAGCCAGTGCACCCCGCAGCCGACTGGCGAGCTGCGGATACGCCCTGAACCCGCGCCCCGCCCCGACCACCCGTCGCGTCGCAGCGTCCCCCGGCGCCGCGATGGCGACGCTGTCCGGGTGTGCGACGCGCTCGGGGCCGTCGGGCACGGCAAGGCCCGCGGCGCCGCGCCGGTAGAAGCCTGCGTAGACCTCCTTCATGCGCGCGTCGTTGCACACGAGGACATGGGTTGCCGCGGCATCGCGGTCGAGCGTCGCCTGCGCCACGGCGGCGAGATCCGAAACGCCGACAGCCGGCAGGTTCGCCCCGAGGGCGAGTCCCTGCGCCACGCTCACCGCGAGCCTCACGCCGGTGAACCCCCCGGGGCCACGGCCGACGGCGATCGCATCGAGTCCGGCCAGTACCACCGACTGCGCCGCCAGCAGGGCGTCGACCATCGGCAGGATGCGCTGCGCATGACCCCGGGCGAGCTCGATTGCATCGACGTGGACCACGCCATCGATCCACAGCGCCACCGAGCAGGCCTCGGTGGCCGTATCGAGCGCCAGCACCTTCATCGAAGGCCCCCGCTCACGGTGCGCGACGCGCCAGGAAACGCCGCGACTCGGACTGCTCGCGCGTGACGGTGAGCGGCGGCAGGCTCGCGCGCAGCACGCGGCCGTAGCTGCGCGAGGTGAGCCTCGGGTCGCAGATCGCGACGACGCCATGGTCCTCCTCGCTGCGGATCAGGCGGCCGACGCCCTGCTTGAGCGCCAGCGCCGCCACCGGCAGCTGGTAGTCGCGGAAGGCGTTGCCGCCCACCGATTCGAGGTACGCGATGCGCGCCTTCACCAGCGGGTCTTCGGGCGATGCGAACGGCAGCTTCTCGATGACGACCAGGCGCAGCGCCTCGCCCTTGACGTCGACACCTTCCCAGAAGCTCGCCGTGCCGAGCAAGACCGCGTTGCCGAGCGCGCGGAACTCGCGCAGCAGCTGCTCCCGCGGCGCCGTGCCCTGCACGAGGAGCGGCCAGGGCAACGGCCCTTCGGGGCGCGCCCGGAGCTGCTCGGCCGCACGTGCCAGCGCGCGATGGCTCGTGAACAGGACGAAGGCGCCGCCGCGCGCGGCATCGATCAGCGGCAGGGCTTCGCCGAGCACCGCCGCGAGATAGTCCGCTGAAGCAGGATCTGGCATGTCCTGCGGAAGATACAGCAGGCCCTGTCGCTCGAAATCGAACGGGCTCTCGATGCGCAGGGTCGCGGCCGAGTCGAGGCCGAGGCGGTGGGCGAAATGGCTGAAGTCCTCGCCCACCGACAGGGTCGCCGACGTGAAGATCCAGGCGCAGGGGCGTGCCTCGACGATGCCGCGAAAGCGCGGCGCCACGTCGAACGGCAGCAGCGACAGGCCGAAGCCGCGCGCGTCACGTTCGATGCTGCGCGCTGCCTCGTCCTCGCGGGCACCCGCGATGCGCACGATGAGCCCGGCGAGGCGCGCCGCGCGCGCCGCACAGTGGGCGACACCCGGGTCCCCGGCCGCTCCCGCAAGCCCGGTGTGCAGGACCTCGAGCGCGTCGGCCAGCTCCTCGAGTGCCGCCCCGAGCGACACGGGCGCCTCGCTCCAGGCCACGCGCAGGCCGCCGGCGGCGACGGCGCGCCCCGGCAGGCTGTCGCGCGCCCGTGCCAGGGCGTCTTCCACGGCCCTGCAGGTCGCCTCGAGCGCCGGGTCGCCCCCGGCTCGCGCGAGCTCGGCGCGCGCATCGCCGAGCAGGTGCTCGACCTGCCGGCTCGACACCTCGACGCCGAAGAACTGCGTGACGAGATCGGGCAGCTGGTGCGCCTCGTCGAGGATCACGGCGTCCGCCGTGCCCAGCAGGTCCCCGAACCCGTCCTCCTTAAGCGCGAGATCCGCGAGCAGCAGGTGATGGTTCACGATCACGATATCGGCGTCGTTCGCCGCACGGCGCGCAGCCACCACGTGACAGCGGGAGAATTCGGGGCAGCGCTGCCCGAGGCAATTCTCGCGCGTCGAGGAGATGGTGCCGCGGATGGCGCTCGCATCGTCGAGCGCGCTGCATTCGGCGAGGTCACCGCTCAGCGTGACGGCCGCCCAGCGCTCGACCTGCGCCAGCTGGCCGCCCTCGAAGCCCGCGAGCGCACGCTGCGCGGTCGCATTCAGCAGCCGATGGCGGCAAAGGTAGTTGGCACGCCCCTTCAGCAGGGCAAGCCGTGCGGGACGACCGATGGCCGCGGCGACCAGCGGCAGGTCCCTGGTGAACAACTGGTCCTGCAGTGTGCGCGTGCCGGTCGACACGATGACGCGCCGCCCGGACAGCAGCGCGGGGACGAGATAGGCAAACGTCTTGCCGGTGCCGGTACCCGCCTCGACCAGCAGCGCGTGTCGTTCCTCGATGGCATCGGCCACGCACGCCGCCATGCGTTGCTGCGATCGCCGCGGCCGGTAGTCCGCGAGCGCACGCGCGAGCGGGCCGCCCGCCGCGAACACTTCTCCGATATCTGGCATGGCGACCAAACTAGCGTCGGGCCCGGGGGCTGTCGAGGCGCAAATGGCGCGCGTCATGTACGCTCGGCACCAGATGGTGCAATGCAGCATCCGGTATGCGCCGGCGTCGGCCAGCGTGAGGTGGATATAATGTGAGGCTCACCCGAACGAGGATCCAGGATGGCCACGGCGCCCCGCACGTTCACCCCGCTCCCGCAACTTTCACCGGCTGTGGCCGACTGGGTGGCGAGTGTCGCCGGCCTGACGAAACCTGCCCGCATCCACTGGTGCGACGGCTCTGCCGAGGAAATCCGCCACCTGCGTGGCGAACTCGTCGCCGCAGGCGACCTGCACCCGCTCGACCCGAAGGGTTTCCCGGGTTGCGACCTGTATCGCTCGCACCCGAGCGACGTCGCGCGCGTCGAGAAAGTCACGTTCATCTGCACGACTCGGCAGGAGGACGCCGGCCCCAACAACCTGTGGCTCGCGCCCGCCGAGGGCCATGCGCGCATGCGCGCGCTGTTCGACGGCTGCATGAAGGGCCGCACGCTCTATGTCGTGCCCTATTGCATGGGACCGATCGACTCGCCGCTCGCGCGCTGCGGCGTCGAGATCACCGACAGCGCCTACGTGGTGCTCAACATGTCGATCATGACCCGCATGGGGCGGACGGCGCTCGAGCGGCTCTCCGCGGGCGAGCCCTTCGTCCGTGGCCTGCACTCCACGGGCGAGCTGGACCCGAATCGCCGCTTCATCATGCATTTCCCCGAGGAGCTCACGATCGAAAGCTTCGGCTCCGGCTATGGCGGCAACGCGCTGCTCGGCAAGAAGTGCCATGCGCTGCGCATCGCCAGCTGGCAGGCGCGGCAGGAGGGCTGGCTCGCCGAGCACATGCTGATCGTCGGCCTCGAAAACCCCGCGGGCGAGCAGCACTACATCGCGGCCGCGTTCCCGTCGGCCTGCGGCAAGACCAACCTCGCGATGCTGATCCCGCCCGACTCCCTGAAGGGCTGGAAAGTGACCACCGTCGGCGACGACATCGCCTGGTTGCACCCCGGCGCGGATGGCCGGCTGTGGGCCATCAACCCGGAAGC
>CAZRLI010000167.1:0-5138 GCA_964600535.1 uncultured Steroidobacteraceae bacterium
GCGCTCGCGGGCATCGCGGCGCTTGGCGCCTGGTTCGGCTGGAGCTTCCTGCACGACTACCAGCAGAAGCGCGTGCTGACTTTCCTCGACCCGCAGTCCGATCCGCTGGGCGCGGGCTACCACATCATCCAGTCGCAGATCGCGATCGGTTCGGGCGGCGTATTCGGCAAGGGCTGGATGAACGGCAGCCAGGGGCAGCTCGAGTTCCTGCCGGAGCGCTCCACCGACTTCATCTTCGCGGTGATCGGCGAGGAATTCGGGCTCGTGGGCCTGGCGCTGCTCCTCTTCCTGTACCTCTTCGTGGTCGGCCGCGCCATTTACCTTGCGATGCAGACACAGGAGACCTTCGCGCGACTGCTCGCCGGCAGCCTCGCGGTGACGTTCTTCGTCTACGTATTCATCAACGCAGGCATGGTGAGCGGCCTGCTGCCGGTCGTCGGCGTGCCGCTGCCGCTCGTCAGTTACGGCGGCACCTCGATGGTGACCCTGCTGGCCGGGTTCGGTATTCTGATGTCGCTGTACTCGCATCGGAAACTGATTCGCTCTTGAGGACATCCACCACCGCGCTCGCCATCGCCTGCCTCGCCCTGCCCGCCGCACAAGGCGCGAGCATTTTCGGCGGGACGGACCGCTTCGACCTCGATCGCGCCGACATACGCAGCTTCGTCGAGAAGGCCTCCGCGGCCGAAGGCATCGCGCCGGAGGACCTCTATCACCTGCTCGCCAAGGCCGAGCCGCAGCCGAAGATCATCGAGGCGATGCAGCGGCCCGCCGAGAAGGTCTCGCCGTGGTGGGAGTACCGGCGCCGCTTCCTGACACCGCAGCGCATCCGCGAAGGCGTCGCCTTCTGGCAACAGCACCGCGAGCTGCTCGACCGAGTCGCGGCCGAACGCGGCGTCGCGCCCGAATACATCGTCGCGATCCTCGGGGTCGAAACCTTCTACGGGCGCATCACCGGCCGCTACCGCGTGCTCGATGCGCTCGCGACCCTCGCCTTCGACTACCCGCCGCGCGCCGGCTTCTTCGGCAGGGAACTCACCAGCTTCCTCAAGCTGTCGCGCGAGGAAGCCGTCGATCCGTTCGCCGCGCTCGGCTCCTATGCCGGCGCGATGGGAGCGCCGCAGTTCATGCCGTCGAGCTACCGCCGCTATGCCGTCGACGGCAACGGCGACGGCCGGCGCGATCTCTTCTCGACCTGGGACGACGTCGTCGCGAGCGTCGCCAACTACTTCCGCGAGAACGGCTGGCAGCCCGGGGCGCCGGTGCTGATCGACGCGCAGCTGACGGATGCGCCGCCGCCGCTCGATCCCGGCAACCTCGAGCTCACCGACACGCTCGACTCGGCGCGCGCGAAGGGGCTGGCCTTCGAGTCCCCGCTGCCGGGCGACACGCCGGTCATCCTGGTTCCGGCCGAAGGCGAGCACGCTCCCGGCGTGCGCATCGGTTTCGCCAACTTCACCACGATCACCCGCTACAACCGCAGCGTCCGCTACGCGATGGCCGTGCACGACCTCGCACAGGCGCTGGTGGCGGGGGTCTACGCGGCCGGAAAATGAGCGCACTGCGGCCCGCCACCGCATTCGCGACCGCGCTCGCCATGGCGCTGGTCCTCGCGGCCTGCGCGGGGCCGCGCACGAGGCCCGCCCCGCCGCCGGCGCCGAGCCCGCCGGCCGTGCCTCCGCCGCCGGACATCACCGCCATCCCCGATGCCGTGCCGCGCGCCGAGCCGCGCAGCCTGCGGGGCAATCCACCCTTCTACGAGGTATTCGGCAAGCGCTACGCGGTGCTCGCGACGGCCGACGGCTATGTCGAGCGCGGCGTCGCCTCCTGGTACGGGCCGGGCTTTCACGCCGCGCGGACTTCGACGGGCGAGCCCTACGACATGTACGCGATGACGGCCGCACACAAGACGCTGCCGCTGCCCTGCTACGCGCGCGTCACGAATCTCGCCAACGGACGCAGCGTCGTCGTGCGGGTGAACGATCGCGGCCCGTTCGTGGCCGGGCGGATCGTCGACCTTTCGTACACCGCGGCGGCCAAGCTCGACATGCTGCGCCAGGGGACCGCGCTGGTCGAAATGCAGGTGCTCACGCCCGGGACGCCCGCGGCGCTGGTGCCGACACCGATCGCCCAGCCGCCGTCGCTCGCATCCGCGGCAGCGTCGGCTGCGCCGGGTGGTCTCTACCTGCAGACCGGTGCATTTGCCGACGAGGGCAACGCGCGCCGGCAGATCGAGCGGCTGCGCACTGCCGGCATCGGCAATGTGTTGCTGGTACCGGTCCACAATGGCGCCGGGACGCTCTATCGCGTGCGCATCGGCCCCGTGGCGAGCGTAGCCGAGTTCGACGCCCTGTCGTCGCGGCTCGCGGGTATCGGCATCGCGGATGCCCGCCTCGCGCTCGACTGACTTAGAATCACGCCCTGACCCACCTGTTTCCACGGAGATGCCGGATGCAACAGCGCCGACGGCTTGCCATCCTCGTTCTTGCCGCTTTCGCCCTGGCCACGGCCGATGCCGCCGTGCCGATCCCCAAGCCGCCGGCGATCAACGCGCGCGCGCACATCCTCGTCGACTACGACAGCGGCCGGGTGCTCGCCGAGTCGAATGCCGATGAGCGCATGGAGCCGGCGAGCCTCACCAAGGTGATGACCGCCTACATGGCGTTTGAGGCCCTGAAGGAAGGCCGCCTCAAGCCCGACGAGGAGGTCCCGATCAGCGAGCACGCCTGGCGCAGCGAAGGCTCGCGCTCGTTCGTGCAGGTCGGCAAGCGCATCCCGGCCGAAGTGTTGATCAAGGGCATGATCGTGCAATCGGGCAACGACGCGACGATCGCGATCGCCGAGCGGCTCGGCGGTACCGAGGACGCGTTCGCGCAGATGATGAATGCCTATGCGCAGAAGCTCGGCATGACGCACACCCACTTCGACAACAGCACCGGGCTGCCGGGCGCCACGCACTACACCACCGCGCGTGACATGGCGCTGCTGGCGCGCGCGGTGATCCGGGACTTCCCCGAGTACTACCGCCTGTACTCGATGCGCGAATTCGTCTGGAACAACATCCGCCAGCAGAACCGCAACGGCCTGCTCGCGCGCGACCCGAGCGTCGACGGCATCAAGACCGGCCATACGCAGTCCGCGGGATACTGCCTCGCGACCTCCGCCAGGCGTGACGGGATGCGCCTCATCTCGATCGTATTCGGTACCGCGTCGATGCGGGCCCGCGAGGACGCGAGCGCGGCGCTGCTGAACTACGGTTTCACGTTCTTCGAGACCGTGAAGGTCAAGGGGCGCGGCGAGAAGGTGCTTGCGCCGCGGCTCTACAAGGGCGCGGAGGAGTACGTGGCCATCGCGCCGCGCAGCGACGTCTACGTCACCGTCGGGCGCGGCGACGCGGCGCTCGTCCGGACGAGCGCCACGGCGCAGGAGCCGCTGGTGGCACCCGCGAGCACCGGCAAGGCGCTCGGCGAAATGACGGTGAGCGTGGGCACGGAGAGTGTCGCCCGCGTGCCGCTCTATCCGGTGAAGGACGTGCCCGAGGGTGGCTGGTGGACGAGGATGATCGACGGCGTCGCGCTGATGTGGCGTTGACCTGCATAAGGAGAACACGATGGCCGAGCCCCTGCCGGTCGCCTACCTCAACGGCGAGTTCCTGCCGCTGCGCGAGGCGCGCATCTCGCCGCTCGACCGCGGCTTCCTGTTCGCCGACGGCGCTTACGAAGTCATCCCGGTCTTCGGCGGGCGGCCATTCCGCTACGGCCCGCATTTCGCGCGCCTGGCGCGCAGCCTCGAGGCGCTGCGGATGCGCGATCCGCTCGAGGAAGGCGCCTGGCGCACGCTGTGCCGCGAGCTGATCGGGAGGAACGGCGGCGGCGACATGTACCTCTACGTGCAGGTCACCCGCGGCGCGGAGTACGGTCGCAACCACGCGCCCCTGCCCGAGATCGAGCGCACCGTGTTCGCCTACGCCGCCCCGCTGCCGCGCCCGGGCGCCACGCAGCTGGCGCAGGGCGCGGCCTGCATCACGGCGGAAGACACCCGCTGGGCGCGCTGCGACATCAAGTCCATCGCCCTGCTGCCGAACGTGCTGCTGCGCCAGCTCTCGATCGACGCCGGCGCGTCGGAGACCATCCTGCTGCGTGACGGCTGGCTCATGGAGGCCAGCTCCTCCACCGTGCACGTCGTCGTCAACGGCGAGGTACTGACGCCACCGAATTCCAGCCGCATCCTGCCGGGCACGACGCGCAGCGTCGTGGAGGAGCTGCTGCTCGGGCTCGGCATCCCGCACCGCACGGTTGCCGTCGCCGAGGCGACCCTGCGGGCCGCCGACGAGGTCTGGCTGGCCTCGGCCACGCGCGATGTCAGTTCGGTCACGCAGCTCGACGGCCGGCCGGTCGGCAGCGGCTTGCCGGGACCGGTCTGGCAGCGTACCTGGCGTGCGTTCCAGGACCTGATCAAGCGCCTCGCCGGGACGCCGTGGTGACCGAGCTCAAGCTGCTCACGTTTCCGGTCGACTACCCGATCAAGGTGGTCGGGCGCGCCGGCAGCCTGTTGCGCGCCGAGGTCGACGCGATCATGCTGCGCCACGCGCCCGACATCGACGCCTCGCTGACGAGCGAGCGCTATTCGGAGAACGGCAACTACCTGTCCATCTCCTACACGATCGTCGCGCGCAGCGCAGCGCAGGTGACCGCGCTCGCCGCCGAGCTTGCGGCCCAGCCGCACGTGATCATGGTCATCTGACCCACCGAGAGGGAACCGCCATGACGAAGATGCCGAGGCTGTTGCCGCCGCTCTGCGCCACCTTGTTGCTCGCGGGTTGCGGCCTCGCCGAAACCGCGGGAACTGCAGCGGCCACCGGTGCTTCCGCCGCCGAACAGGCAAGGCAGGCGAAGGAAACGCAGGCGCAGGTGCAGCAGCAGGTCGAGGATGCCCAGGCCGAGGCGCGCAGGCAGCTGGAAGCCGCCGAAGCCGCGGCCAACTGAGCCGACGCGCGCCGCGCCCGCCCTACGGGCACGACCCCCGCAGCTGCGCCAGGAACCACGGCGCATACGCATCCGCGACGTCCCGCACGCTCTCCGGCCCGCCGAGATCGGCGAGCCGGGTCATCTCGAGCCCCTGGTAGCCGCAGGGATTGA
>CAZRLI010000168.1:0-5100 GCA_964600535.1 uncultured Steroidobacteraceae bacterium
CTGCACTACTGCCTGGCACGGCCGCGCGCCACGGTGGTCGTCGCGATCGGCGGCTCGCTCGCGCTGTCGCTGGCGCTCGTCCCGGTGATCGGATCGAGCCTGTTCCCGAAGGCCGACACGCCCCAGTTCCTGGTCCAGGTCGAGGCCCCGGCCGGTGCCAGCCTCGCGGCGACCGACGACGCGCTGCGCTTCGTCGAGACGAAGCTGCGGGCGAGTCCCGCGGTGAAGTCGTGGTTCACCAACCTCGGCCACGGCAACCCGCAGATCTACTACAACCACATCACGCGCCGCGACGCCGCCAACTATGGCGAGATCTTCGTCCAGCTCGTGCGCTACGACACCCACGAGACGCCACGCGAGCTCGATGCGCTGCGCCGCGAACTGGCCGGCTATGCGGGCGCGCGCATTTACGTCAAGGAGTTCGTCAACGGGCCGCCGATCAGCGCCCCGATCGCGGTGCGGGTCGTCGGGGCCGACCTCGGGGTGATCGAACGGCTCGCGGGCGAAGTGCAGCGCCTGCTGGAGCAGCTGCCCGGCACGCGCGACGTGCAGAACCCGCTGCAGGTCGCGCGCACCAACCTCAAGCTCGTCGTCGATGCGCAGAAGGCGGGCCTGCTCGGCGTACCGACCGCGGAGTTCGACCGCGCGGTGCGGTTGTCAGTGGCCGGGCTCCCGGTCGGAACCTTCAAGGACCCGGGCGGCGAGCAGTACGACATCGTGGTGCGCACCGCGGTCGGCACGCGCGCGGATCTCGCGGCGCTCGGCGAAGTGCGCGTGCCCTCGCTGCACGGGGCGCTGCTGCCGATCTCGCAGCTCGCGACGCTGCAGTTCGAGAAGGCGCCGGTCGTGATCCAGCGCTACGGGCGCGAACGCTCGGTGACGGTGGACGCCGATGTGCGCCCCGGCTTCAATACCGCCAGGGTGACGGTGGAAGTGCGCAAGCAGCTCGACCAGATGGCCTGGCCTCGCGGCTACCACTACAAGCTCGGCGGCGAGGCGGAGTCGAGCCAGGAAGCCTTCGGCGGCATCGGCATCGCGATCATCATCGCGATCTTCGGCATCTTTGCGATCCTGGTGCTCGAATTCGGCAACTTCAAGTCGACCCTGATCGTCCTCACGGTCGTGCCGCTCGGCGTATTCGGTGGCCTCGTCATGCTGCTCCTGACCGGCAACAGCATCTCGTTCACGGCGAGCATCGGCTTCATCGCGCTGATCGGCATCGAGATCAAGAACTCGATCCTGCTGGTTGATTTCACCAACCAGCTGCGCGCCGACGGCGTAGCGCTCGACGAGGCGATCGAGCAGGCGGGTGAGATCCGCTTCCTGCCGATCCTGCTCACCACGGCGACGGCGATCGGCGGCCTCATGCCGCTCGCCGTGCAGAACATCGGCCTGTATTCGCCGATGGCCTGGGTGATCATCGGCGGGCTCGTCAGTTCGACGCTGCTCGCCCGGCTCGTGACGCCGGTGATGTACAAGCTGGCACCGCCCGCGATCGAGCCCGCGATCGCTCAGCCGAGCAGCGCGAGCACGAGCCCCATCACGGTGTAGGCGGCCGTATGGTGGCCGCCGTTGATCAGGAAGAGCCTCAGGCTGCGCCGTTCGAAGAGATAGTCGACGCCCTTCGCGAAGGCCACCCAGCACAGGCCGGCCGCAAAGCCCGCGCCCGCGGCAAACCCGACCGGCGGGCGGGGGCCCAGGAACATGTGAAAGACCAGCGTGGAGACGAGCGTCAGTGCGAAGGCGCCGCCCATGGTCTTCGCCATGCTGCCTTGCGCGAGAGCGGCGTCCGACAGGCCGACTTCCCGCTGCCAGGCCTTCGCGAACAGCAGCGGCGAGTACCACACCGCACCGACGAGGAACGCCGCAATGGCGGCGAGGATCACGGCGAGCCAGTTGATCTCCATCATTTTCGACCCCTTTCCGGTTTTTCGTGGCGTGATTCCATCAGCCCCCCCAGATAGACGCGCAACTGCGCCACTGCGCGATCGAAATAGCGCACGTCGCGGTAGGTTCGCGCCTGCATGACTCCACCTTCCATCACGGTAAGGATGAACTCGGCAATCTCGCGCCGGTTCACCCCCTCCGGCAGCCGCTTGCCCGCCTCGACGAGGCAGCGGCGGACCGCTTCGGTCCAGGCGCTGAAGTTGGCTGCGAGCCGCTCGCGCACCGCTGGGTCGGGTTCGTGCAGCTCGAGCGCCAGGCTGCCGATCGGGCAGCCGTAGGTGCACTGCGTCTGGACGATCGCTGCGCGATAGGCCGCGAGCAGCGCATGGATGCGCTCGATCGGATCGTCGACGCCCTTCCAGGCCGGCTGCAGCAGCATCCGGTCGATGCCCTGGTGGTAGGCATCGAGCACGGCGAGCAGCAGGTCCTGCTTGCCGGGAAAGAAGTGATAGAGGCTGCCGCTGTTGACGCCGGCGTGCGCGAGCACGTCGGCGACCGAAGTCGATGCATAGCCCTTCTGCCAGAACAGTTCCATGGCTGCCGTGATCAGCCGCGTCCGTGTGTCGCCCGGCATCGCATTCGAAGACTTGAATGATCGATCAAGTTACGCCCGGCTCCGTGCCGCTGTCAATGCGGGTAGCATGGCGGGCCCGCGACAGACTGGAGGGCCGCTTGCGATCCGTGTTCCTCGATTTCGCGACCGTCAGCGCCGGGGACCTGGACCCGTCCGGCCTCGAACGGGCCTGTCCCTCGCTCTCGCTGCACGACGACACACCGGAGGACGCGCTCGCGGCCCGCATCGCCGGCGCCACCATCGTCCTGGCCAACAAGGCACGGATCACGCGCGAGCTGATCGCCCGCACGCCCGGCCTGCGGCTGATCGCGCTCGCCGCAACCGGCACCGACAATGTGGACCTGCAGGCCGCCAGTGACCATGGGGTCGCGGTCTGCAACATCCGCGACTACTGCACGTCTTCCGTCACGCAGCACGTGCTCGGTGCGATCCTCGCGCTCACGCATCGCTTCGCGGACTATTCGCGGATCGTCAAGGCGGGCCAGTGGGGCGCGCGGCCCCAGTTCACCATGCTCGACTTCCCGATTCGCGAGCTCGCCGGGCGCAAGCTGGGCGTCATCGGCTACGGGACCCTCGGGCGCGCAGTGGCGGCGGCGTGCGAGCGGGCGCTCGGCATGCAAGTGCTGGTCGCGCAGCGCGCCGATGCCGCCGGCGACGCGCATCGCCTGCCGCTCGCGGACCTGCTGGCGCAGGCGGACGTGCTGACGCTGCACTGCCCGCTGACTGCCGCAACACGCGGCCTGATCGGCGCGCCGCAGCTCGCGCTGATGAAGCCGGACGCGCTGATCGTCAACACCGCGCGCGGCGCGCTGATCGACATCCCGGCACTCGCCGAGGCACTGCGCGCCGGGCGCCTGGGCGGCGCCGCCATCGACGTCCTGCCGCAGGAACCGCCGGTGGCGGGCAGCCCGCTGTTCGCAGCCGGCCTGCCCAACCTGATCATCACGCCGCATGTCGCCTGGGCGGCGCGCGAGGCACGGCAACGCGCGCTCGATGAAATGGCGGCCAATGTCACCGACTTCCTCGCGGGAGGGCGACGCCGGCGGGTCGTGTGAGCGTCCTGGGCGGTCAGTCGTGCGGCGCGAGGCCGAGCACGACGGCGCGTGCCCACTCGACGACCGGCGCCACGCGGGGTGACACCAGCGACATCGCTTCCTCGAAGGACACCCAGCGCCATTCCTGGTGCTCGGGCGTGCCGAGATCCGCATTGACCGGGAGCGTCACCCGCGCCGTGCGCGTCTGCGCGACGTAGTAGCGGGCGACCTTGTTGCGCGTGTAGGGGCCGGTGTCGCGATAGGCATCGCCCCAGGTGAACTCGAGGTCCTCGATCGCCGACTCCTCGCGCACTTCACGGCGCGCTGCCGCGTGCGGCTCTTCACCCGGTTCGACCATGCCCTTCGGGAAGTCCCAGCTGCGGAAGGCCCGCAGCAACAGGTAGAGCCAGCCGTCGTCGTCCCGGCGGACGACGACGACTCCGGCAGACAGCCTCGGTGCGCGGCTTATGTCGGGACCTCGCCCGGCGGGATCCCGAGCGCGTCCGCAACGCCCTTGCCGTAGGCCGGGTCGGCCTCGAGGCAGTGACGGATGTGACGCAGCTGGATTTCACGGGGCGCGCCCGCGATCGCGCGCGCCGTGTTGTCGAACAGGGCCTGCTTCTGGCCCGCGCTCATCAGCCGGAAGAGCGCGCCGGGCTGGGAGAAGTAGTCGGCGTCGACCCGATGATCCCAGTTGCCCGCGGCACCTTCGAGCTCGAGCGGCGGCTCGGCGTACCCGGGTTGCTGCTGCCACTCGCCGTAGCTGTTCGGCTCGTAGCCGGGCGTCGCGCCGAAATTGCCATCGACCCGCATCGCGCCGTCGCGGTGATAGCTGTGCACCGGGCAGCGCGCCGCATTGACGGGAATCAGGTGATGATTCACGCCGAGACGATAGCGCTGGGCGTCACCGTAGGCAAACAGGCGACCCTGCAGCATCTTGTCCGGCGAGAAACCGATTCCAGGCACCACGTTCGCCGGATTGAACGCCGACTGCTCGACCTCCGCGAAGAAATTCTCCGGGTTGCGGTCGAGCTCCATGACGCCCACCTCGATCAATGGGTAGTCCCCGTGCGGCCAGACCTTGGTCAGGTCGAACGGGTTGTAGGGCAGCTTCGCCACGTCCTTCCCGGGCATCACCTGCACGCTGAGCGTCCACCTGGGGAAATCACCCTTTTCGATGCTGTCGAACAGGTCGCGCTGGTGCGTCTCGCGGTCCTTGCCGATGAGCGCCTCCGCTTCCGCGTCCGACAGGTTGCGGATTCCCTGCTGGGTGCGGAAGTGGAACTTGACCCAGTGGCGCTCGTTGGCGGAATTGATGAAGCTGAAGGTATGGCTGCCGAAGCCGTGCATGTGCCGGTAGCTGGCGGGAATGCCCCGATCGCTCATCACGATCGTGACCTGGTGCAAGGCCTCGGGAAGCGAGGTCCAGAAGTCCCAGTTGTTGCGCGCGCTGCGCAGGTTGGTGCGCGGATCACGCTTGACCGCATGATTGAGGTCCGGGAACTTGAGCGGATCGCGCATGAAGAAGACCGGGGTGTTGTTGCC
>CAZRLI010000169.1:0-5083 GCA_964600535.1 uncultured Steroidobacteraceae bacterium
CGCGGATCTTGCCCTCGATGCCACGCTCGCCGAAGCCGCCCGGCACGAGGATCGCATCCATGCCCTTGAGGGCGTGCATGCCGCCGGCGTCGAGGTCGGTCGCCTCGAGGTAGTGGATGTTGACGCGCGTGCGGGTCTTGAGGCCGCCGTGCACCAGCGCCTCGTTCAGCGAGATGTAGGAATCGCGCACCTGCACGTACTTGCCCACCATCGCGATGTCCACCTGGCCGTCCGGGTTGGCCTTGGCGGCCACCACCTGGCGCCACTCCGCGAGGTCGGTCGGCGGTGCCTCGAGGCGCAACTTGTCGACGACGATCACGTCGAGGCCCTGCTCATGCAGCAGGATCGGGATCTTGTAGATGTCGTCGGCATCGATCGCGGTGATGACGGCCCGTTCCTCGACATTGGTGAACAGCGCGATCTTGCGACGCTGCTCCTCGGGCAACGGGTGCCTGGCGCGGCACAGCAGGATGTCGGGCTGGATGCCGATGCCGCGCAATTCCTTGACGGAATGCTGGGTGGGCTTGGTCTTGATCTCCCCCGAGCCGCCGACCACCGGCACCAGCGTCAGGTGCATGTACACGCAGTTGTTGCGCCCGAGTTCGACGCCGATCTGGCGGATCGCCTCGAGGAACGGCAGCGACTCGATGTCGCCGACCGTGCCGCCGATCTCCACCATGCAGACATCCGCATCGCCCGCGCCGGCGAGGACGCTGCGCTTGATTTCGTCGGTGATGTGCGGGATCACCTGCACCGTGGCGCCGAGATAGTCGCCGCGGCGCTCCTTCGCGATCACGCGTTCGTAGATGCGCCCGGTCGTGAAGTTGCTGTTGCGCCCGGTCGTCGTGCGCACGAAGCGCTCGTAGTGCCCGAGGTCGAGGTCGGTCTCGGTGCCGTCGTCGGTGACGAACACTTCGCCGTGCTGGAACGGGCTCATCGTGCCCGGATCGACGTTGATGTACGGATCGAGCTTCACCATCGCCACCTTCAGGCCGCGGGCCTCCAGGATGGCGCCCAGCGATGCTGCGGCGATGCCCTTCCCCAATGAGGAAACGACGCCGCCTGTGACGAATACGAATCGGGCCATGGGTGTCCGCCGCGAAATGGAACCGGTGCCGCTCACCCCCGGCAGGGGTGCAGTCGCGACGGGCAGCTAGATTATCAAATCGCGCGTGCCCGGGCGAGGCCGGCGCGGCGTCCGGTGCCACACGATGCGACCGCGCGGCGCCGCATCCCGCGGCGCGCGCCAGGCGGCGTCCACCCAGCGATCCGCGACCGCGACGAGGCTCGCGTCCGCATAGACGAGCGGCATCGCCGCGCGCTCCCAGGGCGCGATGCGCGCAGCCTGCAGCAGGTCCTTCACCGGCCGGGAAGGTCCGCCCGGCCGCGGGCGCAGGCGCTCACCGCCCGCGCGCCAGCGTACCGTGAGCCGCGCGGGCAGCGTGCCGATGGCCAGGTCGCCGTGCGCATCGCGGCGCAACTCGAGGCGGCCCCGCGCACCCGGCAGCCACACGATGGGCTGCTCCTGCCAGCACCAGGTGCACGCCTGCGGGATTTCGGCCGCGTCCGCCGCGCCGGTCGCAGGCTCCCAGGAGAGCCGCCCGGCTGCGCGGCGCACCGTGCCCGCTTCCCACGTCGCCGCCGGCTGCGCGTCCGCGCGCGCCGCCAGCAGCGGGCCGGCGATTTCGGCCAGGCGCCGCGCGTCAGGCATCCGTGCGCCGTGCCCCGCGAGCCAGCCACGCAGGGCATTGCGCCGGCGCGCGTCGGGCAAGCGGCGCAATGCCGCGACCGACAGGTCCGGACCGTACCGGGCGGCGGCGAGGTCGGTGGCGGCCAGTTGCGCGAGCAACTGCTGGGCGTCCTGCGCATGGCGCGCACTGCGCGCGAGCGCGCGGGCCGCGGCGGGCCAGCGCGCCAGCAGCCGCGGCAGCACCTCGGCACGCAGGTAGGCGCGGTCGAAGCGCGGATCGAAGTTCATCGGGTCCTCGATCCACTCGAGCCGCCCGCGGCGCAGCGCCTCATGCAGCGCCGCGCGCGGCACCCCGAGCAGCGGGCGCACCAGTCGTCCGCGGCCGAACGGCGCATCCGCCGGCATGGCGGCGAGGCCCGCGACGCCGGCGCCACGCAGCAACTGGAGCAGCACCGTTTCCGCCTGGTCCTCGAGATGGTGCGCGGTCAGGAGGATCTCCCCCGGGGCGAGGGCGCGGGCGAAGGCCGCATAGCGGGCCGCGCGCGCCGCCGCCTCGAGCGATTGCCCGCTCGTGGCGTCGACCCGGACGCGAGACACCCGGATCGGGACGCGCAGCGCCGCGGCGATGCGCACGCACTGGCGGGCCCACGCGCCCGAACCACGCTGCAGTCCATGATCGACATGCAGCGCGCGCAGCGCCAGGCGCCGGTGGCGCCGTGCGAGCACGGCGAGCGCGGCGAGCAGCGCCACCGAGTCCCCGCCCCCGGAAAAGGCGACCGCCAGGCGCGCGCGCGGGAAGCCCTCGATGAGCGCCGCGAGCCGGTCCGCGAGCTCCGCCGGGCCGAATGCGGCGGCGGGCTTCACGATTTCAGGCCGGGGATTCGCTGTAGACGCCGAACCCGGCGATGCGCTCGTTGCGTGCCGCGCGCAATTGGTCCGCCGTGGCCCCGGACAGGGCGTCGAGATGCGCGAGCAGCGCCGTGCGCAGGGTTTCGTACATGGCCTGCGGATCGCGGTGGGCGCCGCCGAGGGGCTCCCGCAGCACTTCGTCGACGAGCTTCAGTTCCGACAGGCGCACCGCCGTGAGGCCCATGGCCTCCGCGGCAATCTCCTTCTTGTCCGAATTCTTCCACAGGATCGACGCGCAGCCCTCCGGGGAAATCACCGAATAGGTCGAGTACTCGAGCATCAGCAGCCGGTCGCAGACGCCGATCGCGAGCGCGCCGCCCGACCCGCCCTCGCCGATCACCACGCTCACGATCGGGATGCCGAGCACCGACATCTCGTAGAGGTTGCGCGCGATCGCCTCGCTCTGTCCGCGCTCCTCGGAGCCGACACCGGGATAGGCGCCCGTCGTGTCGATGAAGGTGACCAGCGGCAGCCGGAATCGCTCCGCGAGCCGCATCAGGCGCAGCGCCTTGCGGTAGCCCTCGGGCTTCGGCATCCCATAATTCCGGCGCACCCGCTCCTTGGTGTCGCGACCCTTCTGGTGGCCGATCAACATCAAGGGCCGCCCCTCGAGGCGGGCAAGCCCGCCGACGATCGCGAGGTCGTCGCCGTACATGCGATCGCCGTGCAGCTCCTGGAAATCCGTGAACACCGCCGCGACGTAGTCGAGCGTGTAGGGGCGCTGCGGGTGGCGCGCGAGCTGCGTGATCTGCCAGGGCGTCAGGTTGGCGAAGATGTTCTTGGTCAGCTGCCGGCTCTTCGCCTGCAGGCGGCCGATCTCGTCCTTGATGTTGACCTTCGACTCGGAAGTGACGTGCCGCAGCTCCTCGATCTTCGCTTCGAGCTCTGCGATGGGTTGTTCAAAGTCGAGGAAGCTGACCGCCATGGGCCCCGCCGTTGGATGACGAATCGGGCGAGGTTACGGGCGGGCGGTCCGGTTCGCAAGGCGCCCCCGGATCGCGGCGGGGCACCCGCTTCAGCCCGTCATCGTCTGGCCGATCCCGGGCGGCGGCCCGTATTTCACCGTCACGTTGCCCGCGCCGGCGAGCTGCTCGAGCTGCTCGAGCAGTTCGCGCGTCGCGCGTACGTTCCATTCGGTGCCCAGCGTGAACACGCCGCGGGCAGCGTCGCCCTCGTAGTCGATCGAGACCTGGCAGGGCCCGGGACGCCACGGCGCGAGCGTGCCGGCGAGCGCCTCCGGCAACGTGGCGCGCAGCGGCGAGCCCGCGGCACACCGCACGACGATGCGGCGCGCGACTTCCTCGCGCCGGCGGTCGAGCTCGGTGACGCGCCGGCCCGCGAGTCGCCAGCCGTCGATGAACTCGTCGAAGCGCAGCTGGCCCTCGATGATGAGCAGCGAGTCCTTCGCGATCAGGTCGCGATACTGCTGGAACACATCCTCGAAGAAGTCGACCTCGATGCGCCCCGAACGGTCGTCGAGCACCGCCGCGACGCGCGTGCCGCGACGGCGCACTTCGGTGACGAGCCCGGCCACGGTGGCCGCCTTGCCGCCGCGAAAACCCCTGCCCGCCTCGGGCGCCGCCACCGGGCGGTCCGACACGAGATCACCGATGCGATGCGTGACGAAGCGCGGCAGGTCGGTGAGGAAGCGGTCGATCGGATGGCCGGTGAGATAGAGGCCGAGCGTCTCGCGCTCGCCCGCCAGGCGTACCGATTCGTTGAAGTCCGGCTGCTCTGGCACTGCCTGGAGGACCGGTCCGGCCTGCGTGGTGCCACCGAGGCCGAAGAAATCGTCCTGGCCCATTTCCCGGGCGCGGGTCTCCTGCTCGCCGAGCTGCATCGCGGCGTCGAGGCGGCTCATCATGGTCGCGCGATTGGCGCCGAGCCCATCGAGGCTGCCCGAGCGCACCAGCGCTTCGAGTACCCGTCGGTTGATCTTCGCGAGGTCGAGCCGGCGGCACAGGTCCTCGAGGCTCGCGAAGGCACCGCGCGCAGCACGCTCCGCGAGCAGGGCCTCGACCGCGCCCGCGCCCACGCCCTTGATGGCGCCGAGGCCGTAACGGATCGCGCGCTCGCCGGAGACGGTGAAGACGTACATCGAGTCATTGACGTGCGGCGGCTGGATCACGAGCCCGATCTGCGCGCACTCGTCGATCAGCGTCACGACCTTGTCGGTGTGGTCCATGTCGGCCGACAGCACCGCGGCCATGAACGCCGCGGGATAGTGCGCCTTGAGCCAGGCGGTCTGGTAGGAGAGCAGCGCGTAGGCGGCCGAATGCGACTTGTTGAAGCCGTAGCCCGCGAACTTCTCCATCAGGTCGAAGATGTGCGCCGCCTGGCCCGCCGGCACGCCGCGCCCGGTCGCACCACTGATGAAGACCGAGCGCTGCTTCGCCATCTCCTCGGGCTTCTTCTTGCCCATCGCGCGACGCAGCAGGTCCGCGCCGCCGAGCGTGTAGCCCGCGAGCACCTGCGCGATCTGCA
>CAZRLI010000170.1:0-5069 GCA_964600535.1 uncultured Steroidobacteraceae bacterium
ACCCTGATCAACGACACGCTCCACGCCCACGTCGCCGCGCAACTGGCCGGAACGGGCCCCGAGGGTGCGCCCTGCGAGCGCATCGAGGGTCTCGACGCGCTCGATCGCGTGATCGACATCGACCAGAGCCCGATCGGGCGCACGCCGCGCTCGAACCCGGCGACCTACACGGGCCTCTTCACGCCGCTGCGCGAGGTCTATGCGCAGGTACCGGAGGCGCGCGCCCGCGGTTACGACGCGGGCCGCTTCAGCTTCAACGTCAAGGGTGGCCGCTGCGAGGCCTGCCAGGGCGACGGCGTACTGAAGGTGGAGATGCACTTCCTGCCCGACGTCTACGTGCCCTGCGACGCCTGTCGCGGCCAGCGCTACAACCGCGAAACGCTCGAGATCCGCTTCCGCGGCAAGAACATCCAGGAAGCGCTCGACATGACGGTCGAGGACGCGCTGCGCTTCTTCGCCGCGATCCCGCCGGTGGCGTCGCGCCTGCAGACGCTCGCCGACGTCGGGCTCGCCTACCTCAAGCTCGGGCAGAGCGCGACCACCCTTTCGGGAGGAGAGGCGCAACGCGTGAAGCTGGCGCGCGAGCTGGCCAAGCGCGCCACCGGCCGCACGCTCTACCTGCTCGACGAGCCGACGACCGGCCTGCATTTCCACGACGTGGCGCAGCTGCTCGCGGTACTGCATCGGCTGCGCGACGAGGGCAATACGATCATCGTGATCGAGCACAACCTCGATGTCGTGAAGACCGCCGACTGGGTGATCGACCTCGGGCCCGAGGGCGGCGCCGGCGGCGGCACCGTGGTCGCCGCCGGTACACCCGAGGACATCGCGCGCACGCCCGGCTCGTTTACCGGCCAATACCTCGCGCCGCTGGTGCTCGCCGCCGCCCGACCGCCGCGTGCGTAGCGCGCAATCCGGCCGACGGCACGCAAATCGCGCCCGGCGCCTGGCGACCGTCAGCCGCGCCGCGCCCGCGCCGGGCCGGAGCGGAAGGTCTGCCGCACCTCGCCGTTCGCGACGCGCTCTTCATAGTCACCGTTGGTGTACTTCGCCACCACGTAGCGCCAGAACCTGACGGCCCCCGGATTACGCAGGTACTCGAGCACTTCCCAGCGCCCGGCGAAACGATCGAGGATCAGTTCAACCGCACCCTGCCCGATGCCGAGCCGGCGGTGGGCACGTGCGATGAAGAATTCGGCCATGTGGAAGTCGGCTGCGGTCCGCCCCGGGATCGGTCGTCCGGGCACCACCATCGCGAAGCCGACCGGTGCCGACGACTTGCAGATGGTCAGGATCCTGGCGCTCGAATCGGCAAACCAGCGGGCGAGCTGGTCGGGCTCGCGATGCCCGACTTCGCCGAGCACCGGAAAGATGCCGGTGTTCAGCGGCGCGAGGTCATCGAGATATTCGCGGTAGACGCTTTCGATCCAGCGCCGGTCGAATACCGAGATTCGCGCATCACGCACACTGACGCTCACCGTGCTCTCCAGACTACAAGGCCCGGACAGGCGATGCGAATCGCCAGCCGGGCCTTGCGTGAGCCCATGGCTCGGGAAGAGCAATTCTTGCGAATTACTTCTTCACCTCTTCGGCGGCCGCATTGGCAGCGTCCGTGGCAGCGCCGGCGGCCGCATTGGCAGCGTCCGTGGCAGCGCCGGCGGCCGCATCGCCCGCCGCCGTGGCGGCATCGGCAGCCGCCTGGCCAGCCGCGTCGACAGCCGCGCCGGCCGCGTCGGTGGCAGCAGTCGCAGCCGCATCAGTCGCCGCGGCAGCGGCGTCAGTGGCGGCATCGGCAGCCGGGGCGGCCGTGTCGGCCGGCTTGCTGCAGGCAGTCAGCATGAGCGCCGCGAGAAGGGCGCCGAAAGCGAGTTTCGTCTTCATTGATCAATACCCCAGAAGAGAAGCGAGAGTGGATGAAACAGAGACCTATCACGCGATTTTCATCGCGGGCGCAAATTCTATAGAGTCCTCAAACCATTTGAAACAGCGCGGATTGCCTGTCAGTCCCACACGAGAGTGGGAATCCGCCTACGAGACGGGGTTGCATGCAGACCGAGGCGCTCGACGAGCTGTTCTCCGCCCATCTACGCACCGTCGCCGCCCACACCGGCGAGGCGCTGGCAGCGACCGGCCATGACGCCCTGGTACTCCATTCGGGGGGCCTGCGGACGGTCGACTTCGACGACTACCCCTACCCCTTCAAGGCCCACGCGGCGTTCAAGCTGTGGGCGCCGGTCACCGATACGCCCGACTGCTTCGTCGCCTTCCGCCCCGGGCACCGCCCCCGGCTGCTGTTCAACCGGCCCGACGACTACTGGCACAAGCCGGCGCCCCTGCCGGCGGACGGGTGGACCGGCGAGTTCGACATCGAGCCCATTGCGGACCGGGCGGCCGCACGGGCGGCGCTGTCGCCCGGGGAACGGGTCGCCTTCATCGGCGATGCGACGGGCTTCGACGACTGGGGTTTCGCCGCCGTGAACCCGCTGCCGCTCATCACCCGGCTGGACCATGCGCGGGCACGCAAGTCCCCCTACGAAATCGCCTGCCTGCGCGCAGCCAATCGACTCGGCGCCCGCGCGCACCTGGCGGCGGCACGCGCCTTCCAGGGGCGCGAGAGCGAATTCGGCATTGCCATGGCCTTCCTGTCCGCCATCGCCGCGCGCGAACAGGAGCTGCCCTACAACCCGATCATCGCGCTGAACGAGGGCGGCTCGGTGTTGCACTACCAGCTGCTCGGGCGCACCCCCCCTGCCGAGCATCTTTCGCTGTTGATCGATGCGGGTGCCAGCTTCGCGGGCTATCCCTCCGACATCACGCGCACCTATGCGTACAGCGACCCGGATTTCGCCCTGCTCGTCGGCAAGATGGACGAGGTGCAGCAGGCACTGTGCGCCGGCGTACGCGCAGGCGTCGACTGGCGCGACCTGCACCTCACCGCGCATCGCCTGATCGCCGAACTGCTGCATGACTGCGGCATCACCACCCTGGATGCCGAGGCGGCGGTCGACAGCGGCCTGTCGGGGGTCTTCTTCCCGCATGGCCTCGGGCACCTGATCGGCCTGCAGGTCCACGACGTGGGGGGCACGCTCGCCTCGCCCGAGGGGGGCAGCATCCCGCGGCCCGCGGGCCACGCCAACCTGCGGCTCACGCGCGTGCTCGAGGAGGGCTACGTCGTGACGATGGAACCGGGGCTCTATTTCATCGATTCGCTGCTTGCGGCCGCACGGGCCAATGGCCATGGAAGGCACATCGACTGGGGGCGCGTGGCGCAGTTCGCGCCCTTCGGCGGCATCCGGATCGAGGACAACCTCGCCGTCACCGCCGCAGGCTGCGAAAACCTGACTCGCGAGGCCTTCAGGACCCTTTCCTGAGCAGGTCCCGGATCTCCTCGAGCAGCACCTCGTCGCGCGGCGGCGGCGGCGGCGGCGCAGCCGGGTCCGGCTTCTTGAGCTTGTTGATGAGCTTGATCGCCATGAACAGCGCAATGGCGATGATCAGGAAGTCGAAGATCGTCTGCAGGAAGGCCCCGTACTTGAGCACCACGGCAGTGCCGTCCGGTGCCGTGCCGAGCGACACGGCGAGATCGCTGAAATTGACCCCGCCGACCGCCATGCCGATGGGCGGCATGATGACGTCCCCGACGAGTGACGAGACGATCTTGCCGAACGCCGCGCCGACCACGACACCGACCGCGAGGTCGATGACGCTGCCCTTCATCGCAAATTCCTTGAACTCGGAAGCCAGGCTCATGGGTACCCTCCGGGAAACTTCGCCGCCGCGAGCATAACAGCTGGCCTGCGGGGCGCCTTGCGCGGCCATGGCCGTCCGCGGGCCCGGGGGGCCCGCGGCGCGGTCTCAGGCCCTGGCCTTCTTCGCCTTGGCCTTGGCCTTGGCTTTCGCCTTCGGCTTCGCCTTGGGCGCGTCGTCCGCCTTCGCGGCGGCCTTCGCCTTCTTCTTCGGCGCAGCCTTCTTCCTGGCCGCCTTCGGGGCCTCGTCCGCCGCCGCGGCGGCCGTGCCCGCCGGCTCCGCGGCCGGGCCGTCCACCAGCTGCATCAGCGCCATCGGCGCCGAGTCACCGGGCCTTGGCAGCATGTGCAGGATGCGCGTGTAGCCACCCGGCCGCGCCTTGAAGCGCGGCCCGAGGTCGGCAAACAGCTTGTCGACCACCGCGGAGTCGCGCAGCCGCGCGAATGCGAGGCGGCGATTGGCGTCCGAGTCGCTCTTCGCGAGCGTGATCAGCGGCTCGACGACGCGACGCAGCTCCTTTGCCTTCGGCAGAGTGGTGCGGATCGTTTCGTGCCGCAGCAGCGACACGCTCATGTTGCGCAGCATCGCATGACGATGCGAACTGTTGCGCGACAGCTGCCGCCCGGAAAGGTTGTGACGCATGGACTTCTCTTCCTTCGACTCTTACAGCGTGATGCCGCGCTCGTCGTCGTGCTTCAGGCCGCTCGGCGGCCAGCCATCGATCCGCATGCCGAGCATGAGGCCGTGGCTCTGCAGCACTTCCTTGATCTCGGTGAGTGACTTCTTGCCGAGATTGGGCGTGCGCAGCAGTTCGACTTCCGTGCGCTGCACGAGGTCGCCGATGTAGTGGATGTTCTCCGCCTTGAGGCAGTTCGCGCTGCGCACCGTGAGCTCGAGTTCATCGACCGGGCGCATCAGGATCGGATCGAACTGCATCTCCGAGACCTTGGCCGCAGCCTCTTCCTCGCCCTGCAGGTCGACGAACACCGACAGCTGGTCCTTGAGGATGCTGCCCGCGCGACGGATCGCCTCCTCGGCGTCGATCGTGCCGTTCGTCTCGATGTCGAGCACGAGCTTGTCGAGGTCGGTGCGCTGTTCGACGCGCGCCGCATCGACCGAGTAGGTCACGCGGCGGATCGGGCTGAACGACGCATCGAGCTGCAGGCGGCCGATCGGCCGTGACTGCTCCTCGAACGCCGCGCGCTGCGCCGCCGGGCGATAGCCGCGGCCGCGCTCGACGCGCAGCGTCATCGTCAGCTCGCCGGCCTTGGTCAGGTTGGCGATCACGAGTTCGGGATTCACGACCTCGATGTCGTGGTCCG
>CAZRLI010000171.1:0-5016 GCA_964600535.1 uncultured Steroidobacteraceae bacterium
CGATCGCCGATCGCATGTGGCCCGCCGATGCTGTCGGAGCGGGAAAACTGGTCTTCGATGTAATGGCCGAACTCGTGCGCGATCACATGCGCGTCATACTCGTCGGTGTCGACAGCCGCCTCGCCCGCGAGCGTGATGCGCGGGCCGTTGACGCCGTTTGAATAGAACGAGCTGTCCTCGCCCTTGTTGCCGGTGCTCCAGTCGACGACCAATGGCGCAAAGTCCGCCGCCGGCAGGGCGCCGAGGATCAACTGCTGCGCCCGGTAGATCGTGTCGAGGACGGCGAAGGGCGCCGCCGCGCGCGTGCCATTGGGGACACGCGCGACCGGGTCCCAGCCGGACGGCACGGCCAGGTCGCGCGTCGCGCCCGTCGTGCCACTGCCGAAGGCCCCGCTGTCGAACGTGTAATCGGGTGCGCCGGCGCTCGCGTCGCGCACTTCCACCCGCCAGGTCGGCGACGCGCCGCTGCGCACCATTTCCGCCACGGCCCGCACGATCAGGCTGGTCGACGGCGCGACCGCCAGCGCATAGCCCCCGCTCGCGTCGGTCGTGCCACGCGCGAGCTCGGCCTGCGTCGTGGCGTCCAGCGCCAGGACCGTGATGCCACGGGCGGGATCCTGGCGCGTGTGCGCGAAATCGAGCCCCGTGGTGATGGTTGCGGGCACGCGCGCGAAGGTCACGTGGCCGGCGATCGGTACGGTGCCGGCCGCCAGCGGCCGCACGATGACCGCGACGCTGTCCGGTGCGCTGGTCGCCCCGGCATCGTCGGTCACCACCAGCGAAAAGACGAGTGTTTCCTCGGCCGTGACGGCCGGTGCCGTGAAGGACGGGGTGGCGGTGTTGGCGCCGCCGAGCGTGACCGCGCGCCCGGACTGCTGTGCCCAGGCGTAACCGGCGATGGAACCGCCCGGGTCGCTGCTGCGCGCGCCCGAGAGGGTGACGGTCGCACCCGCGAGCGTGGACTGGTCCGCGCCGGCATCGGCCACCGGCGGATTGTTGGGGCCGGAGACGTAGACGGTTACCTGCCCACTCGAGCTTCCGCCGGGCCCGCTGCAGGTGAGCATGAATGTCGTGCCCGGGGACGAGAGCGGGCCGGTGGAGGCACTGCCCGAGGTGGGTCGCGTGCCACTCCATCCGCCGGAGGCCGCGCACGACGTCGCGTCCGTGGAGGCCCAGGTGAGCGTCGCAGAACTGCCTGCGGTGATCGTGCCCGGCTGGGCGCTGATCGAGATGACGGGCGGAAAGGCCACCACGACCGTGACCGTCGCGGTCGCCGAGGCGGCACCGGCCGGATTCGTGCACGCGAGCGTATAGGTCGTGGTGGTGGACAGCGGGCCGGTGCTTTCCTGCATCGCCTGGCCCTGGGAGCTCGGCTGGCGCGGTCCCGACCAGCCACCCGATGCCGTGCAGGAATCGGTGTAGTAGGTGCTCCAGTTGAGCGTACTGGCCGTGCCGACGACGATGGTGGAGGGCGACGGCGCGAGCGTCACGACCGGAACGCGAGGTGACGAGACATTGACGGTGACCGTCGCCATCGACGAGCCGGCCAGTCCCGTGCAGGTGAGCGTGTAAGTGGTCGTCGCAGTGAGGAGCGCGGTGGCCTCGGAACCCGATGTCGGGCGATCACCGGACCAGCCGCCGGACGCCGAGCACGTGCGCGCATCCGTACTGCTCCAGGTCAGCCGGGTGGACGTGTAGTAGTCGAGCGGGCCGCCGCCGCCGGCCTGCAGCGTGACGACGGGAATCCTGCGAACCGCGACGGACACGGTGGCCGGCGCCATGCCGCCGGGGCCCGTGCAGTTCAGGGAATAGCTGGAGAAGCCGTTGCCGTTCGGCGTCACGGTTTCCGTGCCGCTCGTGCCGCGGCTGCCCGTCCAGCCCTCCCCGGCCGTGCAACTGGTGGCGTGGGTGGAGGACCAGGTCAGCACGACCGAGCCGCCGGCCGCGACTTCCGTGGCGGACGCGGCCAGCGTGACGGTGGGGGCGGGGGGCGGCGGCGGAGGCGTGGAGGAGCCGCCACCGCCGCCCCCGCACGCGCCGAGCACCAGCGCCAGCGAACCGACGAGGCGTGTCCTCATGCGGCGGCACTATGACGCGGCCGCCTGCGCCGGGCAAGCCGTGGCCGGCTGTATCGGAAAGCAGACGCCTCTGGCGGGCGCCCCGGCTCAGCCTGCCTTCGTCAGGACGACCTTGCCGTCCTTCACGGGAAGCCGGCTGCCCGGTTCATGGTCCATCTCCACGGTGTGCTCGACGTCGTCGAGCCGGTAGCGCACCTTGAACTGTCCGGTCGGGACTTCCTTCGAGTCGTACACGGTCTCGCAGCGGCGCTGCGTGACCTGCTCGGTGTTCCCTTCCTGCATGCGCTCCTGCACCTTGTTGCCGGCGTAGCCGCCCGCAGCGGCGCCCGCGACGGTCGCGATGTCGCGACCCGATCCGCCGCCGATCTGGTTGCCGAGCACGCCGCCGATCACCGCGCCCACGACGGTGCCGGTGACCTGGTGCTTGTCCTTCACCGCCTTCTGCTGCGTGACGAGTTCGTCGTGGCAGACCTCGCGCGGCGTCTTCACGGTGCGCAGGATCTGTTCCGACGACAGGACTTCGGCGCTCGAACCACCCGACATCGCACGATAGCCCGCGAGCGCCGCGACGCCGGTGACGAGGACTGCGCCCGCGACGGCGCCGATCAGCGTTTGCCTGTTCATGGCGCGATGTTCCCCGAGGCGGTGCCATGCAGGCAGCACCGCGCAGCGCATTCGCGTGTCCGAGGAGTCCTACACGCGCTTGCCCTGCAGGAAGGCCGCGCTTTCCGGGACCAGCCGCAGCCAGATGCGCTCGCCCTGGCGCTCCGGCACGCCGGCGGCGCGCAGGGTGGCGAGTGCGGCTTCGTCGGACACTGCGCCGGCGGCGCGGACGACCGCCAGCGCTCCGGTGAGCCGCCCGAGGCGCACGCTGCGCCCGAGCGGCGAGGCGCGGTCGACAGCCGCATCGGGGTGCTGCTCGAGGATGGCCGCGAGCACGCCTTCCGACAGCTCCCAGTTCGCTGCCACGGCGTGTGCGGCGCGCGCGGCGTGCGTGTCGATGAGGAATGCGATCAGGTCGGGCGAGGGCGCGAGGCCGCCGTGCTCGACGTAGCGGTCCAGGGCCGCGCGGAACACGATGATCGTGCCGAGCCCGAGCAGCAGCGCGAGCAGCTGCGCCGCGAAGGGATCACTGTCGTCGACGATGGCCGCAAAGGTCTCGGCGGCAATCCCCGCCCGGAAGGCATGGTCCCAGGCGACGTCGGGAAAGCGCGCGAAGTGCCCGGTGCGCACCCTGAAGACGGGTTGCAGGATCGCGGCGGCGACGAGCCTGCGCAGGCCCTCGGTACCGAGCACCGCCACCGCGCGGTCGATGCTCTCGACGGGCTTTGCGGTCACGCGATAGTAGGGGCTGTTGGCGAGCCGCAGCAGGTCGCCGGCGAGCGCGGGGTCGCGCGCGATGATGCCGGCGAGCTCGCGGCGCGAGGCTTCCGGATCGTTCACCGCGCGCAGCAGTTGCGGCAGCAGCAGGGGCCGGCGCGGCAGGCTCGATGACGCCGCGGCACCCGCGATGTCGTTGGCCAACTGCGCCGCCACGCGCTCGTGGCCCGGGAGTGGCTGCGGCACGAGCTGTGGCGCGGACAGCGCGAGGCGATGCAGCGCGGTCCACGCTTCGCGCACGGCCGGGCCGGCCGCGCCGGCCGCAGCCGGCCCGGCAGCCACCGGCGCAGGCGTGGCCGCGGGCGCCGGGCCGGGATCGGCCGCTGCCCGTGCCCGCCACCGCAGCCGCGCGACGATGACCAGGGCCAGCAGCGCGAGCAGTGTGGCCGCGAACGAAAGGGCGACGGGGACCTGCATCGCCCGCTAGCTTAGCGTCAAATCTCGTTCGCGCGCGCGAAGCGGCCGATGTGTTCACCGGCGCGGAAGGCGAGCGCCTGGATCGTCATCGTCGGCTGGCCGCGCCCGGAGGTGACGAAGCTCGAGCCGTCGCAGATGAACAGGTTGCGCACGTCGTGGGTGCGATGGTAGCGATCGACGACGGAGGCGGCCGGGTCGTTGCCCATGCGGCAGGTGCCGAGGAGGTGTGGCGCGCCCGTGCTGTTGACCACCGGGTAACGCCAGGTGCGCAGCGCCCCGGCTGCCTGCAGGATCTCGTCGGCGCGGGCCTGCATGAAGCGCGAGTTCGCAAGATCATCGGGGTGATCGCGGTAGGTGACGCGGATGCAGGGCTGGCCCCAGGCATCCTTCAGTTTGGGGTCGAGGCTCACGCTGTTCGTCTCGAGCGGCAGCGACGTGCCATGCTGGGTCGACTGCATCGTGCGGGTGAAGGCCTTGAGGCGCTGCTTGAAGCCGCTGCCCCAGCGCGGATCGCCCGGTGGCCGCTCGATGGCCCAGACGGACGGAATCGGCCCGATGCGCGCATCGATCCCGCCGCCGCCGTAGTAGCCGCGCCGCGGGTCGCTGTCGTAGAAATCGTGCAGGATGCGCGTGACCTGCACGCTCTTGTATTCGTTCAGCTCATGTTCGAACTCGGCCTCGACCTGCGAGTAGGTATTGAACATGAGGTGCTTGCCGACCAGGCCGCTCGAGTTCGCGAGCCCCTGCGGGAAGCGCGCGCTCTCGGAGGCGAGCAGCAGGCGCGCGGTCTCCGCGCCATTGGCCGACAGCACGACGGCGCGGGCCTTCTGGAAACGTTCACGCCGCTCCGCATCGAAGTAGTGCACGCCGGTCACGCGATTGCTGTCGTTGGTCGGTACCCGGAATACGTAGCTGCGCGCGCGCACCTCGCAGCGCCCGGTCGCCTCAGCCTCGGGAATGGTCGTGTAGAGCGTCGACGATTTCGCCATCGCCTCGCAGCCGAAGCCCATGCAGAAGCCGCAGTGGACACAGCCGGGCCGTCCCCGATAGGGCACCGATGCAATCGCCATCGGCGCCGGGAACGGGTGCAGGCCGAGCTTCTTCGCGCCGCGCTCGAACAGCACGCCCGAGGATTTCACCG
>CAZRLI010000172.1:0-5014 GCA_964600535.1 uncultured Steroidobacteraceae bacterium
GGCGCGCCGACGCTGTCGGAAGCGTTGCGCTACGGCGCCGAGGTGTTCCACACGCTGAAGAAGCTGCTGAACGAGCGTGGCCTGTCGACCGCGGTCGGCGACGAGGGCGGCTTCGCGCCGAACCTGCCGTCGAACGCGGCGGCGCTCGAGATCATCCTCGAGGCGATCGCCAGGGCCGGCTATCGGGCTGGCAAGGACATCCACCTCGGCCTCGACGTCGCGAGTTCCGAGTTCTACAAGGATGGCCGGTACACGCTCGCGGGGGAGGGTCGCCAGTTCACGGCGGCGCAGTTCGCCGACTACCTGGCGGGCCTCGCTGCCTCCTACCCGATCGTCACGATCGAGGATGGCATGAGCGAGGCGGACTGGGAGGGCTGGGCGATCCTGACGGCGCAGCTCGGCGGCCGGGTCCAGCTCGTGGGCGACGACCTGTTCGTCACCAACACGGGCATCCTGCGCGAGGGCATCGCGAAGCGGATCGCCAACGCAATCCTGATCAAGCCGAACCAGATCGGCACGCTGACCGAGACGCTGGCGGCCATCGAGATGGCGGACCAGGCCGGTTACGCCGCCGTCGTGTCGCATCGTTCCGGCGAGACCGAGGACACCACGATCGCGGACATCGCGGTGGCAACGGCCGCCACCCAGATCAAGACGGGTTCGATGTCCCGCTCCGACCGGGTGGCGTAGTACAACCAGCTGCTGCGCATCGAGGCGGCGCTCGGCTCCGCCGCCAGCTATGCGGGGCGCGGCGCGTTTCCGGTGGCGGTCGGCTGAGTTTCGCCGTTATGATGGCAGGCATGAGGTGTTCTGCGCCGTGAAATGGCTCGCGGGTGCCCTGGTCATCGTGGTGGTGCTGTTGCAGTACCGCCTGCTCGTCTCCCCCGACGGCCTGCGCGAAATGCATCGCCTCGAGGCCGACGTCGTCGCGCAGCGCGACGGGAATGCCGCGCTTGCCGCGCGCAACGCGCGCCTGGCCGCCGAAGTGCGCGACCTCAAGCAGGGCCTCACCGCGCTCGAGGAGCGCGCCCGCAGCGAGCTCGGCATGATCGCGCCGCGCGAATCGTTCTTCCAGGTCGTGCCGCAGCCGGGTGCGGCGGCCGCCGACGAGGCGCAGACCCGCACCGCGCGGCGCTAGCCGCGCAGGCCCCTGATGCGCTATGCACTGGTGGTGCCGGCTGCGGGATCCGGCCGGCGCTTCGGCGCCTCGATCCTGCGCAAGCAATACGAACCGCTCGCCGGCGCCACGGTGATCGAGCACGCGCTCGCGCCGTTCCTCGCCGATGCGCGCTGTCATCGCGTCGTGGTCGCCGTCGCCGCGGACGATGCCGCCTGGCCACAGGTCGGGGCGCGCTGCGAGGCGCGGGCCGCCTGTCCGATCGGTGCGGTGACCGGCGGTGCGGAACGCGCCGGCAGCGTGCATCGCGCGCTGGTCGCCTTGCAGGAGGGCATGGAGGCGGACGAATGGGTGCTGGTGCACGACGCCGCGCGCCCCTGTGTCTCGCGCGAGGAGATCGACGCACTGGTGGCGGCGGCGCTCGGTCACCCGGTCGGGGGCCTGCTGGCGGTGCCGGTGGCCGACACGTTGAAGCGTGCGGTGCCGGGGGGCAGTGGCCCGCAGGTCGGGCGCACCGAGCTGCGCGAGGGTTTGTGGCGGGCGCTCACGCCGCAGATGTTCCGCCTCGGGCCGCTGGCGCGTGCCCTGGCGCTCGCCCATGAATCGGGTCGCCAGCCCACCGATGAGGCGCAGGCGCTGGAATGGCAGGGGCATGCGCCGCTGCTCGTGCCGGGCGATCCCCGCAACATCAAGGTGACGACGCCACGCGACCTCGCGCTCGCGGAGGCGTTGCTGCAAGGGCGGACCACCGCGAGGCGTACGTCATGAGAATCGGCTTCGGTACGGACATCCACGCCTTCGGGCCGGGCGACAGCGTCGTGATCGCCGGCGTGAGGCTGCCGCACTCGCGTGGCGTGCTGGCGCACTCGGATGGCGATGTCGCGCTGCATGCGTTGTGCGACGCGCTGCTGGGAGCCGCGGGGCTCGGCGACATCGGCCTGCACTTTCCCGACACCGATCCGAAGTGGAAGGGCGCGGACAGCCGGGATCTCACCCGCCAGGTGATGGCGCTGCTGGCCGCGCGCGGCTATGTGGTCGCGAATGCGGACCTGACGGTCCTGGCCGAGGCGCCGCGCATCGGCCGCCACCGCGACGAGATGCGTCGTACCGTCGCGCGACTGCTGGGGGTCGAGGACAACCAGGTCAACATCAAGGCGACGACCACCGAAGGCCTCGGGTTCATCGGCCGCGGCGAGGGGCTGGCGGCGCAGGCCGCGGTGCTGCTGCTGCGCGCGACCGACGCTGCCCGCTGAGGCATCGCGCCTGCCGATGAGCGCCATACCCGACGCCTGGCGCCATCTCGCGCTCGATCCGCCCCGCGCCTTCGGCCCGCCGGTGGTGGCCGGCCGGGTCCGCTGCGAGCCCGAGGATTTCCTCGTCGAGGAGATCCTCGGCTTTGCACCGGCCGGTGACGGCCCGCATTGCCTGCTGCGCGTGCGCAAGCGCGGCGCCAACACCGAATGGGTGGCGCGCGAGCTCGCGCGGCGCGCCGCCTGCCGGCCGTCCGATGTCGGTTTTGCGGGGCTCAAGGATCGTCATGCAGTGACGACCCAGTGGTTCACGGTGCCGCGCGGCAAGCGCCCGCCCGGGGAGTGGCAGGGCGTTGCCGGCGAGGGCTACGTCGTGCTGGAGGCCCATGCGCACCAGCGCAAGCTGCCGCGCGGCGCGCTGGCCGGCAACCGCTTCGAACTGCGGATCCGCGACCTTGCCGGCGATCGCGATGCACTCCACGCGCGGCTCGGGGAACTGGCTGAGTGCGGGGTGCCCGACTACTTCGGCCCGCAGCGTTTCGGCCAGCGCCTGTCCAATCTCGCGCGCGTCGCCGCCGGCGATTTCCGCACCGACCGTGGCTTCGGGCTGTCCGCGGCGCGCAGCCTCGTCTTCAACGCGGTGCTCGCGCAGCGCGTCGCGGAGGGCAGCTGGGCGAGCCTCGAGGCGGGTGACGTCGCCAATCTCGACGGCAAGGGCAGCGTGTTCGAGGTGGCCGCTGTCGACGATGCGCTCGCCGGGCGGGTGGCGGCGCTCGACGTGCATCCGACGGGGCCGTTGTGGGGCGCCGGGACCCCACGCTCGGCCGGGCGGATCGCGCAGCTCGAGGCCGCGGTGGCTGCGCGGTTCGTGGCCGCCTGCGATGCGCTCGTCGCAGAGCGTGTCGAGGCGGCGCGCCGGCCCCTGCGGGTCGCAGTGCGCGACCTCGAGCACGGCCTCGAGGGCGACTCGCTCTGGTTGCGGTTCCGGTTGACGGCGGGCAGTTTTGCAACGACCGTGCTGCGGGAGGTGCTGGATGTTGCAGACGATCGATGACGGCGTCGTACGCGAGCTGCGCCTCGCGCGCCCCCCGGTCAATGCGCTCGATGTCGCGCTGGTCGAGCAGCTGGCCGCGGCCGTCGCCGCGGCACCGCGGGCGCGCATGCGTGCGCTCGTGCTGTCGGGGCAGCCGGGGCTGTTCTCGGCGGGCCTCGACGTGCCGGCGCTGCTGCGCGAGGACCGTGCAGGCATGCGGCGACTGTTCGCGGCCCTGTGGGCTGCGCAGGAGGCAATTGCGCGCTCACCCGTGCCCGTCATCGGGGCGATCACGGGACATGCACCGGCCGGCGGCACGGTGCTGGCCCTGCACTGCGATTACCGGGTCATGGCCGAGGGTCCATTCACGATCGGGCTCAACGAGGTCGCGGTCGGCCTGACACCGGGCGCGCTGCTGTGCCGGGCGTTCGCGCGGCTCGTGGGCGAACAGCGCGCGTCGAACCTGCTGACTCGCGGTGCCATGCTCGATCCGGGCGCCGCGCTTGCTGCCGGCCTCGTCGACGAAGTGTGCGCCGCCGACCAGGTGGTGCCGCGCGCCCATGCCTGCGCGCGGGAGCTGCTCGCGCTGCCACCGCGGGCGATGTTGCTGACGCGCGCCGCGTCGCGCGCGCCGCTGGTCGCGTTGTTCGACCAGGGCGATGGCGGGTTTGTCGAAGCGGCCGTCGACCTGTGGTTCGGCGAGGAGGCGCAGGCGCGCCTTCGCGCATTGTTCCTGAAGCCATGAATGGTGCCGGGTTTCCGGTCATTCGGTGAGTGCGCGGCGCCCGCCGCAACCACCGAATGACCTGGCACCAACGCCTACTCCAGGAGGACGTAGACGGCGCCGGTGCCGCCATCGACCTGCCGTGCGGAGCTGAAGGCAACGACGGCGGCGACCCTGCGCAGCAGGGCGTTCACGGTCTGCTTGAGCACCGGACCGCGCTGTCCCGAGCGCAGGCCCTTGCCGTGCACGATGCGCAGGCAGCGCAGCTGGCGCGCGTGCGCCCCGGCGAGGAAGTCGCGCAGCCGCGCCTTCGCCTCGGCCACCGTGAGGCCATGCAGGTCGATCTCCGCCTCCACCCGGAACTCGCCGCGGCGCAGGCGCCGCAGGACGGACTCCTGCACGCCTGGGCGGCGAAAGCGCAATTCTTCGCCGGTCTCGATGCCCGCCTCCGGCCAGGGGACCGCGAGCGATTCCTCCAGCACGCTGGCGCGTTCGGCACGGGCGAAGCGCGCGCGCGCCGGCGGGCGCCGCCGCCGTGCACCGGCCCGCGGTTCGGTGCGCAGCGCCCGGGTGCCGCGCACCGCGTCGCGAAACAGGCGCGGATCGTCGTCGCCGGGATCGTTTGCCACGATTTCCTCCGCAGGAACGCTTTCAGTATATTGACGCGCCCGCAGAATCCGAAAGTTCCCGCGCCGAGTGAAAATCCTGCTTGCCAATGACGACGGCTTCCGTGCCGAGGGCATCCGCCACCTGCGCCACGCGCTGGCGGGCGTCGCCGACCTGACTATCGTGGCGCCGGACCGCAACAGGAGCGGCGCGAGCAATTCGCTCACCCTCGACGTGCCGCTGCGCGTGTTCACCGCCGAGGAGGACGTGCATTATGTCGTCGG
>CAZRLI010000173.1:0-5007 GCA_964600535.1 uncultured Steroidobacteraceae bacterium
GAGGCGAGGTTGCTCGCCGCGGCACACGCATTCCAGCAGGAAACCGACTGGCACGGCCGCGTGCCGGCGGCCTGGCTGTAAGCTGCAGGCTCTACTATGGATTGGGAAACAGTCATCGGCCTCGAGATCCACGCGCAGCTCGCGACGAAGTCGAAGATCTTCTCGGGGTCGGCCACCGCCTACGGGGCCGCGCCCAATGCGCAGGCAAACCTCGTCGACCTCGGTTACCCCGGGGTGCTGCCGGTGCTGAACGGCGAGGCGGTGCGCATGGCGGTCAGCTTCGGGCTGGCGGTGGACGCCGCGATCGCGCCGCGCTCGGTGTTCGCGCGCAAGAACTACTTCTACCCGGACCTGCCGAAGGGCTACCAGATCAGCCAGTACGAGCTGCCGGTGGTCGGCAGGGGCGCGCTCGATATCGTGCTCGAGGACGGCACGAGGAAGCGCGTCGGCATCACGCGCGCGCACCTCGAGGAGGATGCGGGCAAGTCCATGCACGAGGGGCTGGCGGGGGCTTCGGCGATCGATCTCAACCGTGCCGGCACGCCGCTCGTCGAGATCGTCTCCGAGCCCGACATGCGCTCGGCGAAGGAAGCCGTCGCCTACATGAAGAAGGTGCACACGCTGGTGCGCTATCTCGGCATCTGCGACGGCAACATGCAGGAAGGTTCGTTCCGCTGCGACGCCAACGTTTCGGTGCGCCCGAAGGGCAGCGACAAGTTCGGCACGCGCGCCGAGATCAAGAACCTGAACTCGTTCCGCTTCGTCGAGAAGGCGATCAATTTCGAGGTGGCACGGCAGATCGATATCCTGGAAGGCGGCGGCAAGGTCGTGCAGGAGACGCGTCTCTACGACCCGGACAAGGGCGAGACCCGCTCGATGCGCTCGAAGGAAGAAGCGAACGACTACCGTTACTTCCCGGACCCGGACCTGCTGCCGCTCGAGCTCGATGCCGCCTTCATCGCCGCGGTGCGTGCTGCGCTGCCGGAGCTGCCCGACGCCAAGGCCGCGCGCTTCGTCGCCGACCATGGCCTGTCGGAGTACGACGCCGGCGTGCTGACCGCGAGTCGCGAGCTCGCGGCATACTACGAGGAGGTGGTGCGGCACCTCGGCGGGGAGCCGAAGCTCGCGGCCAACTGGGTCACGGGCGACCTGGCGGCCTTCCTCAACCGCGACAACCTCGAGATCGGCGCCAGCCGCGTGGGCGCGGCGCAGCTCGCGGGCCTCGTCAGGCGCATCGCCGACCGGACGATCTCCGGCAAGCTCGCCAAGGACGTCTTCGAGGCCATGTGGGCCAGCGGACGCGACGCCGACGCCATCATCGAGGAGAAGGGCCTGCGGCAGATCACCGACAGCGCTGCGATCGAGCGCGCGATCGATGAAGTGATGGCCAGCAATCCGGGCCAGCTCGCCGACTATCGCGCGGGCAAGGACAAGCTGTTCGGCTTCTTCGTCGGCCAGGTGATGAAGGCGACGCAGGGCAAGGCAAACCCCGCGCAGCTCAACGAACTGCTGAAGCAGAAGCTCGCGGGCCCGTGAGCGGGGAAGCCGGCACCGACCGCGTGCGCCGCTTCCTGCTCGAGGAGCATCCGGTGCGCGGGCAGCTCGTGCAGCTCGAGGCAAGCTGGGCCGCGCTGCGCGAACACGCGTCCTATCCGGCGCCGGTGCGCGACCTGCTGGGGGAGGCGACCGCGGCCGCGGTGCTGCTCGCGTCCACCCTGAAGTTCGACGGCAGCCTCACCCTGCAGATGCAGGGCGACGGCGCGGTACGCCTGCTGGTCGCGCAGTGCACGCACGACTTTCGCATCCGCGCCGTCGCGCACTTCGACGCGCAGCGTGTCGGGCCCGATTTCGCGCAGCTGGCCGGCAGCGGCCGCATCATGGTGACGGTGGAGTCGGTCGAGCGGGGCGCGCCCTACCAGGGCATCGTGCCGCTGGCGGGTGCTTCGCTCGCGGAATGCATCGACGGGTATTTCGCGACTTCGGAGCAGTTGCCGACGCGCGTGCGCCTCGCCGCCGACGGCATGCGCGCGGGCGGGCTGCTGGTGCAGCAATTGCCCGGCGTCGAGGCGAGCGAGGCCTGGAACCGCCTGTGCACGCACTCCGCAGGCCTTGGTGCGCACGACCTGCTCTACGCGGCGCCCGAGGCGCTGGTACGGCGCAGCGCGTCGATCGACGACGTGCGGCTGTTCTCGGGTTCGGCCGTCAGGTTCGAATGCCGCTGCAGCCGCGATCGCGTACTCGGCGTGCTGCGCTCGCTCGGCGAGGCGGAAGTGCAGGACGTGCTGCGCGAACAGGGCAAGGTCACCGTGACCTGCGATTTCTGCCACCGGCCCTACGTCTTCGACGCGATCGACGTCGCGCAGGTCTTTGGCCCCCCGGGCATTCCCGCCCCTTCGGGCATCAATTGAACTGATCCCCTGGCGCCCGTCCCGGGCCAGAGTCCGGGCGACATTTTACTTGTGCCTGCTCAAACGGTTACTATCGACATTAAGGAATTCAATATATCTTTAATTAATGTTGAGCCTCACGGAAGCCACCCGGGTCCTGCGCGCCGCAGGCGAGTCCACGCGCCTGCGGCTGCTGGCCCTGTGCGCGCTGCGCGAATGGAGCGTCTCGGAGCTCGCCGCCAGTGTCACGCAGAGCGAGCCGCGGGTGTCGCGTCATCTCAAGGTGCTGTGCGATGCAGGTCTCCTGCAGCGCACGCGCCGTGGCCACTGGGTCTGCTACGCCGCCGCCAGCGATGGCGATGCGGCCGGGCTCATCGGCACGCTGCTTGCGCGCATCGACGCGGGCGACAGCGTGCGTCGGCGCGATGCGCAGCGCGCCGCCGCGGCGGCGCGCGAGCTGCGGCCGGCGGTGCCCCAGGCCTCGAAGCTGGGCCGGGCCATCGCCGCCTTCATCCAGGGCGGCGCGCCGGCCGCGCCGGTGCCACGCCTGCTGCTGCTCGAGCCGCTGCATCCCGAGTTGATCGATGCGGCGTCGAGCGTTGCCCGCCGCCTCGCCATCGTCGCGGCGCGCGCGGACGTCCGCGAAGCCCTGCGCGAACACGGCGACCGCCGCGGCATCGAGTGCGAGCTGCGCGCGCGACCCGCGACGGGCACCGCGGCCTGGGACGCGGCCATCGTCGACTTCACCGGTGCGCGCAACGGCGACGCCGTCGAGGCCGCGTTGCGCGAACTGCACCCGCGGCTGGCGCCCGCCGCGCCGCTCTGGGTCGTGCTGCCCTATGAGTTCCTGGAGTACGCGCGCGGCAACGTGGTCGCGCACCCCATCACCGAGCTGCGGCGCCTCCTCGCCGCGGCGGGATTCGACACGGAGAAGCTGAAACCGATCGACGAGGACGCCCACGTGCTCGTCGCGCACGCCCGGCAACGGGCATCGACTGTGAGTGCCGCATGACGACCGCCCGATCGCGAGAAATCGCCGTTTCCTTCGAATTCTTCCCGCCCGGCGATGCCGCGATGGAGGCGACCCTGTGGAGCTCGGTGCAGCGCCTCGCGCCGCTCGCGCCGCGCTTCGTATCGGTGACCTACGGCGCGGACGGATCGACGCGCAGCCGTACCCACAACATCGTGACGCGCATCGGCTGGGAGACGCCGCTGACGGGCGCGCCGCACCTGACCTGCGTCGGCGCGCCGCGCGGGGAGATCCTGGCGATCGCGCGCGCCTATTGGGCGCAAGGCATCCGGCACATCGTCGCATTGCGCGGCGACCCGCCGCAGGGCGCGGACCGCTACCAGCCGCATCCCGGAGGTTTTGCCTACGCCGCGGATCTCGTCGCGGGCCTCAGGGGCGTCGCCGACTTCGAGGTCTCGGTGGCGGCCTATCCCGAGGTGCACCCGGAAGCCCCGTCCGCCGATGAGGATCTCGTGAACCTCAAGCGCAAGGTCGATGCCGGTGCGAGCCGGGCGATCACGCAGTTCTTCTATGACACGGACGCCTTCCTGCGCTTTCGCGACCGCTGCTTGCAGGCGGGCATCGGCGTGCCGATCGTGCCGGGCATCCTGCCGATCACGAGGTTCCCGCAGGTGCTGCGATTCGCCGAGCGCTGCGGTGCGACGATTCCCGCACGCCTGCGCGAGCGCTTCGCCGGGCTCGACGACGACCCGGATACCCGCAAGCTCATCGCCGCGAGCGTAGCGATCGAACAGGTGGAGCGCCTGCGCGAGCACGGGGTGAGCGATTTCCATTTCTATACCCTGAACCGCGCCGAGCTCACCTACGCGATCTGCCACGCGCTCGGTGTGCGCCCGGCACCGTTGCCGGCCGCCGCGGCGCGCGCCGGGGCGGCGCCATGAGCACGGCCTGTGGCGAGGCCCACGGCCACGCGGGGCGGGGCAGCCTGCAACCCGCGCGCGCGCCCGGCGGTGCGCCCCAGGCTGCGCAGGCGGCCGCGACACCCTATGCCATCGAACCGGTCGACGAGGCCGCGCGCAGTGAGCGCATCCGCAGGTTGCGAGGCCTCCTCGAGGCACGCATCGTGTTCCTCGATGGCGCGATGGGCACGATGGTGCAGCGGCGCAGGCCCGACGAGGCGAGCTTTCGCGGTACGCGCTTCGCCGGCTTCGGTCGCGACCTGCGCGGCAACAACGAGGTGCTCTCGCTGACGCAGCCCGCGATGATCGAGGCGATCCACCGCGAGTACCTCGAGGCCGGCGCCGACATCATCGAGACCAATACGTTCAGTGCCAACGCCGTCTCGCAGGCCGATTACGGCATGGCGGCGCTCGTGCCGGAACTCAACTACGCCTCCGCACGCCTCGCGCGCCGCGTCGCCGACGAGGTGGCCGCGGCGAGTGGCGAGCCGCGCTTCGTCGCGGGCGCGATCGGGCCGACGACGCGCACCGCCTCGCTGTCCCCCGATGTCAACGATCCCGGATTCCGCAACGTCACCTTCGACGATCTTGCCGCGACCTACGGCGATGCGGCGCTCGCGCTCATCCGCGGCGGGGTCGACCTGTTGCTGGTCGAGACCGTGATCGACACGCTGAACGCGAAGGCCGCGCT
>CAZRLI010000174.1:0-4999 GCA_964600535.1 uncultured Steroidobacteraceae bacterium
CGGCTCGGTCGCACGATCGAAGCGGTCGATGCGGCCTTTGCCGAGTACCGGTTCGACTTCGCGGCGACCGCGCTCTACGAGTTCACCTGGTACGAGTTCTGCGACTGGTATCTCGAGCTGCTGAAGCCGGTATTGCAGGGCGAGGCGGGCGAGGAAGCCAGGCGCGGCGCGCGCCGCACCCTGCTCGGGGTCTTCGAGACCTTGCTGCGCGCGCTGCATCCGCTCATGCCCTTCATCACGGAGGAGATCTGGCAGCGCATTGCGCCGCTCGCGGGCCGCGCCGGCCCGACCATCATGCTCGCGCCCTGGCCGGTACGTGGCGAATTCGCGCCCGACGAAGCCGCCGAGGCGGAAGTCGCCTGGATGCAGCGCGTGATCCTCGCGCTGCGCCAGATCCGCGGCGAAATGAACATTGCACCGTCGCGCCGCATGCCCCTGCTGGTGCAGCACGGCAGCACGCTCGACGAGGAGCGGCTCGCACGCCACGGCGGCTCGCTCGCGCGCCTGGCGGGGCTCGGGGAGATCAGCAGGCTCGCGGCCCACGAGCGCGCGCCGGCATCCGCCACCGCCCTCGCGGGCGAACTGCAGTTGCACGTGCCGATGGCGGGCCTCATCGACGCCGGCGCCGAGGTCGAGCGACTTGCCAAGCTGATCGCGAAGAACGAAGGCGAACTCAGCAAGGCCCGCGGCAAGCTCGCCAACGACAATTTCGTGCGCAACGCGCCGGCCGAGGTCGTTGCCCAGGAGCGCGCGCGCATCGCCGGCTTCGAGCGCGACCTCGCGCAGCTCGCGCCGCAGCTCGAGCGGGTGCGGAGCCTGCTCGCAGGCCCATGAGCACCCGGCTGCAACAGGCGATCGCGACGCTCGAGACGATCATCCTCGGCAAGCCCGCGCAGCTGCGCCTCGCGGTCGCCTGCCTGCTTGCGCGCGGGCATCTGCTGATCGAAGACGTGCCAGGCGTCGGCAAGACGACGCTGGCCCACGCCCTCGCGCAGGTCTTCGGGCTCGCGTGGCAGCGCGTGCAGTTCACCAGCGACCTGCTGCCCGCCGATGTCATCGGCGTCTCGGTCTTCGATCGCAACACCCAGCAGTTCCATTTCCGCAAGGGCCCGCTCTTCACGCAACTGCTGCTCGCCGACGAGGTCAACCGCGCGAGCCCGAAGGCGCAGAGCGCGCTGCTCGAGGCGATGGAGGAACGGCAGGTGAGCACCGATGTCACCACCTATCGCCTGCCCGATCCATTCTTCGTGGTCGCGACGCAGAACCCGCACGAACAGGCCGGCACCTATGCGCTGCCGGAATCGCAGCTCGACCGTTTCCTGATGCGCATCCGCCTCGGCTACCCCGACGCGACGCACGAGCGTGAATTGCTGCGTGAAGGCGAGCGCCGGGAGCTGCTGCCGCAGCTGGCGCCGGTGCTCGACGCGGAACACGTGCTGGCGCTGCAGGCCGCCGTGCGCGCCATCCACGCCTCCGATGCGCTGCTCGACTACCTGCAGGCGCTCATCGCGCAGACGCGCGCGCATGCCGACATCCGCATCGGCCTCTCGCCGCGCGCCGGCCAGGGGTTGTTGCGCGCGGCGCAGGCCTGGGCCGCCATCGCCGGGCGCCACGCGGTGCTGCCCGACGACGTTCAGGCCGTGTTCGGCGCAGTGGCGGGCCACCGGCTCGCACGCAGCGACGCGCTCGATGCGGCCGACGGGTGGCGCCTCGCCGCGCGCGTCGTGCAGGCCGTGCCGGTGCCCACCTAGCGCAACGCCGGTGGCGATCGCCGCGCGCCTGCGTCGTGTCCTCGAACCGCGCCTCGCCGGTTGGGTGAGGCGCCGCCAGGGCGATGACGCCCTGCCGGTCGTGGTCCATCGCCGCCGCATCTATATCCTGCCGACGCGCGCCGGCGTCGGCTTCACGCTGCTGCTTTTCGGCATGCTGCTCGCCGGCCTCAATTACGGCAACAGCCTCGCGCTCTTCTTCACCTTCCTGCTCGGCGGATTCACGCTCGCGGCGATGTACCTGTGCCACGGCAACCTGCTCGGGGCCACGATCGTGGGGGCGCGCGTGGCGCCCGCGTTCGCGGGCAGTGCCGCCCGGCTCGCGCTCGCCATCGACGCCGGCCGGGTCGTGCGCCAGGACCTGCGCATCTCGATGCGCGCTGCGCAGGGCCGCATCGCCAGCCCGCCGGCGCAGGCGACCCCCGCGGAACGGGGCAGCGTGGCCATCGAGATCCCCTGCCCTCGGCGCGGCGTCCGGGACGTCGATCGGATCAGCCTCGCGACCACCTGGCCATTCGGCCTGTTTCGCGCCTGGACCTGGTTGCACCTGCCGCTCGAACTCGTCGTCTACCCGGCCGCGCGCGGCCACGGCCTGCCGCCGCGCGCCGCGGGCGACGAGCCGGAAGCGGCCCGCGACGGCAAGCAGGCGGGCGACGACGAGTGGCGGGGCCTGCGGGAGTATCGCGACGGCGACTCGCCGCGCCGCATCGCGTGGAAGGCCTATGCGCGCGGTGCGGCGCTGCTGGTGCGGGACTACGCGGCCGAGAGCGGCCCGTTGCTCGAGTTCGACTTCGACCGGCTCGCGCCGCTCGACCTCGAGGCCCGCCTCGAGCAGCTCTGCCGCTGGATCGTCGATGCAGAGCTCGGCGGCGAGCCCTATGCCCTGCGCCTGCCGCAGCAGGCAATCGCCGCGGGCAGCGGCGCCGCGCATCGGCATCGCTGCCTCGCGGCGCTGGCGCGGGTGCGCACGTGAACATCCGCCGACCGCTCGCCTGGTCGCTCGCCGCCTTCGGCGGCGCCGTCCTCCTGCATGTCGACCGGCTGCCGCCGTGGATCACGGTGTTCGCGCTCGGCGCCGCGCTCGCACGCCTGGGGCTCGCGCTGCGCGGCGCGGCATTGCCGCCGGCGTGGCTGCGGGCGGGCATCGCGATCGCGCTCACGATCGGCGTGCTGGCCGGCTTTCGCACCCTGAACGGCCTCGCGGCCGGCAGTGCGCTGCTGGTCGCGATGGGTTCGCTCAAGCTGCTCGAGACCCGCGCGCGGCGCGACGACTTCGTGATGCTCGGCGTGGCGCTGTTCCTGTTGTTGGCGGCCTGCCTCGACCGCCAGGGGCTCATGCGCGTTCCGCTCTATGCCGCCGAGTTGTGGATCTGCTGCGCGGCGCTCGCAGTGATCGCCACACCCCACGCCTTGCCGGGCATCAAGGCCCCCCTCGGGCTCGCGGGCCGCGCGCTCGCCTACGCGCTGCCCCTCGCGCTGCTGTTGTTCTTCCTCTTTCCACGCCTGCCGGGCGCGTTCTGGGCCCTGCCGACCGCGGGCGGGGCCACCACCGGCCTCGCGGAAGAGATGAGCCCGGGGCAGATCGATGAGCTCACGGTCTCCGATGCACCGGCCTTCCGCGTCGAATTCGACGGCGCGGTGCCGGCGCCGCAGCAGCGCTATTGGCGCGGACCGGTGCTGCAGTCCTTCGACGGCACGACCTGGCGGCGCGACCGGGGCCGGTTCTTCCTCGAGCCGCTCGTACAGTTCGAAGGTCCCGCCTACCGCTATCGCGTCACGCTCGAACCGCATGGGCACAACTGGTGGTTCGCGCTCGAGTCGGTCGTCGCCGCGCCCGACCGGCGCGTCCAGCTGACGCTCGACCGGCGCCTCATTGCCGCGCGCCCCGTGACCGAGGCCGTCGTGTACACGGCGACCTCGCATCCCCGCACCGTGACGCAGCAGCCGCTCTCGACGCTCGGACGCCGCTACAGCCTCGAGCTGCCGCCCGGCCAGAACCCGCGCACGCTCGCGCTCGCCGCGCGCCTGCGCGCCACGGCACCGGACGCCGCGGCTTACGCGCGCGCGGTGCTCGACTACTTCGTGCGCGAGGGATTCGAGTACACGCTCACGCCACCGAAGCTCACCGGCAACGCCGTCGACGAATTCCTCTTCAGCACGCGCCGCGGTTTCTGCGGCCACTATGCCTCGGCCTTCGCCACGCTGATGCGCGCCGGCGGCGTGCCGGCGCGTGTCGTCACCGGCTATCTCGGCGGCGAGTGGAATCCGATCGGCCGCTACTACCTCGTCAGGCAATCCGACGCGCACGCATGGGTCGAGATCTGGCTCGAGGGGCGTGGCTGGGCCCGCGTCGACCCGACCGCGGTCGTCGCGCCCGCGCGGCTGCAGCGCGGGCTCTACGACCTGATGCCGGGCGCGGCGTCCTTCGCGACCCGCCTCGCCCGCGAGAATGCCTGGCTCGCCGATCTCGTCCAGGCCTGGGACGCGGTGAATACCGCCTGGCGCCAGCGCGTGCTGCAATTCGACTCGGCCGCGCAGTTCGACCTGCTCGAGCGGCTCGGCTTCGACTCGCCGCGCTGGCAACAGCTCGGCGCCCTGCTCGCGCTCGGGCTCGTGGCGTGGCTTGCGTGGATGGCCTGGCGGTCCCGGCTCTGGCAGCGCGCCGCGCGCCCCGACGCGCTCGCGCGCGCCTGGCAGGCGCTCGGCGCACGCTATGCCCGGGTGGGCCTGGCGCGGGCGGCCTCCGAGGCGCCGCTCGCGTATGCCGAGCGCGTCGGGCGCGCGCGACCGGACCTCGCCGGGGAAGCGGGCCTGCTCGCCTGCGAGTATGCGGAGCTGCGCTTCGGGCGCGCGCCGGATGCGGCGGCGATGCAGCGATTCGCCGCCCGGGTCCGCGGCCTGCCGCGCCTCGCGGCCACGCGCCGCCGATGACCGCGGCCTGGCTCCTCGGCGCAATCGCCGGCCTCGGTCTCGTGGCGTGGCGGTTGCAGCGCTCGCGGGCCCTGGCGCGCGAGCTGCGCGCGCCGTTCCCGCCCGCCTGGCGCGCATGGCTGGCGCGCGTGCCGCTGTATCGCCGCCTGCCCCCCGCGGAGCGCACGCGCGTGGAGTTCGCCGCGCGCAGCCTGCTGCGGCGGGTGGACTTCATCGGCTGCGGCGGCATCACGGTCACCGACGAGATGCGCCTCATCATTGCAACGCAGGCGGCGCTGCTCGTCGCGCACCGCGACCCG
>CAZRLI010000175.1:0-4996 GCA_964600535.1 uncultured Steroidobacteraceae bacterium
AGCCCCATGTGTTCGTTGCAGGCGACGTCGGCGGGATCGGCGGCGCCGAGGCTGCGCGTGCAAAGGGCGCGCTGGCCGCGCTGGCGATCCTGCACCAGGCCGGAAAGCTAGATGCAGCCGGGCGCGACCGGCGGGCCGCTCCGCTCCGCCGCGCTTTGTCGCGCGCGCTTTCCCTGCGGCCGTTCCTCGATGCAGCTTATTCCGTGCCCTCCGCCTTCCTGGCCCCGCCGGACGAGACCATCGTCTGCCGCTGCGAGGAGGTTACCGCCGGTTCCATCCGCAAGGCCGCCTGCACCGGCGCCGAGGGCCTGCGCCTGATGCGCACCAGCCTGCGCACCGGAATGGGCCCCTGTCAGGGCCGGATGTGCGAGACCACCGTCATCGGGCTGATCGCCGAAGCGACCGACCGCCCCGCGTCCACCCTCGGGCCGGGCCGCATCCGCACCCCCGTCAAGCCCGTCACCCTGGCCGAGATTGCAGCCCTCGGTCCCCAGCCAGAGGAAACCACATGACCGAACCCGCGCTCCGTGTCGAAAACATCCGCAAGAGCTTTGGTGGGCATGAGGTGTTGAAGGGCATCTCGATGAGTGCCGCCAAGGGCGATGTCGTGGCGATCCTTGGCGCCTCAGGCTCGGGCAAAAGCACCTTCCTGCGCTGCATCAACCTGCTGGAGACCCCCACCGACGGCAAGGTCTGGCTGAAGGGCGAGGAGATGCGGATGACCAGCCGCCAAGGCGAACGCCGCCCCGCCGACTTGCGCCAGGTCGAACGGATGCGGGCAAGGCTGGCGATGGTGTTTCAGGGCTTCAACCTCTGGTCGCACATGACCGTGATGGAGAACATCACCGAAGGCCCGGTGCATGTGCTTGGCACCCCGCGCCGCGAGGCGCGCGAGAAGGCCGCGGCACTTCTGGCCAAGGTCGGCCTGTCGGACCGCGCCGACTATTACCCCGCGCATCTGTCGGGCGGCCAGCAGCAGCGCGTGGCCATCGCCCGCGCGCTGGCGATGGAACCCGACGTGATGCTGTTCGACGAGCCGACCTCGGCCCTTGACCCCGAACTGGTGGGCGAGGTTCTGGCCGTCATGCGCGCGCTGGCTGACGAGGGGCGCACCATGCTTGTCGTCACGCATGAGATGGCCTTTGCCCGCGATGTCTCATCCCGGACCGTGTTCCTGCATCAGGGACAGATCTGCGAGGAAGGCCCGCCCGACCAGCTTTTCCGCAACCCGCAGACCGACCAATTCCGGGCCTTCCTGTCCCGGATGAACTGATCACCCAGAGGAGGAACCACCATGATCAGAAAGACCCTCATCGCCGCAGCCACCCTTGCGACCCTTGCCACCGGCGCCTTTGCGCAGGACAAGCTGCGCATCGGCGTCGAAGGCGCCTATCCGCCCTTCTCGTTCAAGCAGGCGGACGGCAGCCTTGCGGGCTTTGACATCGACATCGCCATGGCGCTGTGCGCCGAGATGAAGCGCGACTGCGAGCTGGTCGAACAGGACTGGGACGGGATGATCCCGGCGCTGAAGGCGAAGAAGTTCGACGCCATCGTCGCCTCGATGTCGATCACCGAGGAACGCAAGCGCCAGATCGACTTTTCGGCGAAGTATTACAAGACCCCGGCGCGGGTGGTGGCGAAGAAGGACTCCGGCCTTGAAGGCACGGCGACAGGGCTGGCTGGCAAGCGTCTGGGCGTGCAGCGCGGCTCGACCCACCAGTGCTATGCCGAAAAGATGTTCCCCGAGGCGGAAATCGTCCTTTACGGCACGCAGGAAGAAGTGTTCAGCGACCTTGCCCTTGGCCGGATCGACGCGCAACTGTCGGATTCGCTGATCTCGCAGGAAAGCTTCCTGTCCAAACCCGAGGGCGCGGATTTTGCCTTCCTTGCCGGCGATCATACCGATGTCGATTGCTATGGCGAAGGCGTGGGCATTGCCGTGCGCCAGGGTGAGGAAGAACTGCGCGACGCCTTCAGCGCGGCGATCACCGCGATCCGCGACAACGGCACCTACAAGACCGTCAACGACAAGTATTTCCCCTTCGACATCTACGGCGGCCGTCCCGACGGGATGTAACCGGACCCCGGGGGCGCATCCCGCGCCCCCGGCCTTTGCGTGAGGTCAGGCATGGATCTTCTTATCGAATACCGATCACAGCTTTGGGCCGGGCTGGTGACAACGGTTCAGATTGCGCTGGCCTCGCTGTTCTTTTCGGTGGCTCTGGGGCTGATCGGCGCCTGGGCGAAACTATCGGCCAACCGCACCGCAAGGGCGCTGGCCGGCGCCTATACGACGCTGGTGCGCGGCGTGCCGGACCTTGTGCTGATCATGCTGGTCTTCTTCGGCGGGCAGGTCACGCTGAACGCCATCGGCGCTGCCACCGGCCTCTGGGATTATCTCGAGGTCAGCCAGTTCGCCGCCGGCGCCCTGACCATCGGCGTGATCTTCGGCGCCTACTTCACCGAAACCTTCCGCGGTGCGATCCTTGCCATCCCGCGAGGCCAGATCGAAGCCGGAATCAGCATCGGCATGTCGCGCCCGCTTCTGTTCCGCCGCATCGTCTGGCCGCAGATGGTGCGCTATGCCCTGCCCGGTTTCGGCAACAACTGGCTGGTGCAGCTGAAGACGACGGCGCTGGTCTCGGTCATCGGCTTGCAGGATCTGGTCTACAACGTCTTTGCGGCGGGCCGGTCGACTGACGCGCTGTTCACCTTCATGGCGGCGGCCTTCGTGATCTATCTTGGCCTGACGGCGCTGTCGGACCTGGGCCTGCGTGCACTGGAACGGCGCTACAGCCGCGGCGTGCAAAGGGCCTGAGCGATGGAAACCTTTCTGAACTGGTTCCCGCTGGACCTGCCGCTGATCGCCCAGAATTTCGACCGTTTCCTGGTCGGCGTGCGGGTGACGCTGGGCCTGACCTTCCTGTCGCTGGCGCTTGGCGCCGCGCTTGCCGTGCCGCTGGCCATTGCCCGTGCGTCGCGCCACCGGGTGCTGAACCCGCTGGTCTGGACCTATACCTATGTCTTTCGCGGCACGCCGCTGTTGGTGCAGACCTATCTGCTTTATTACGGCGCGGGCCAATTTGCCTTCATCCGCGACTCGTGGCTGTGGGATCCCGTACTGTCGCAGGCCTGGTGGTGCGCGCTGATTGCCTTCACCCTGAACACCGCCGCCTATTCGACCGAGCTGTTGCGCGGCGCCATCGTCGATACGCCCGCAGGCGAGGTCGAGGCGGCGATCGCCACCGGCCATTCCTACTGCGGACGCTTGCGCCGCATCATCCTGCCGTCGGCCTTTCGCCGCGCCATTCCTGCCTACTCCAATGAGGTGATCTTCATGCTGCACGGCTCGGTCGTGGCCAGTACCATCACCCTGCAGGACATACTTGGCGTCGGCCGCTGGCTGAACGGGCGCTACTACCTGGCCTATGAGGGGCTGATCACCGCGGCCGTCCTCTACTTCATCATCGTCTTTGCCATCACCCGGGTCTTCCGTTGGCTGGAGCGGCGCTATCTGCGCCATCTGGAACGCCGCCGCGAACCCGCCGCCGCCGCCGTCGCACCACCCATGGGGATCAAATGATCGAGCGTTTCCACACCACCGCCCGGATGAGCCGCATCGTCCGCCACAACGGCACAATCTGGCTGTGCGGACAGGTCGGCGCAGGCGCCACCGTGGCCGAGCAGACCCGCGACTGCCTGTCCCGCGTCGATGCCTTGCTGACCGAAGCCGGATCCTCGCGCCGCGACATCCTGCAAGCGACGATCTGGCTTGCCCATATGGCCGACTATGACGCGATGAATGCGGTGTGGGACGAGTGGATGCCCGAAGGCTGCGCCCCTGCACGGGCCTGCGGCGAGGCGCGGCTGGCCGGATCGGACCTGCTGGTCGAGGTGATCGTGACGGCGGCGGTGTCGGCATGAGCGGCGGCACCTGCATCCTGATCGGCGCGCCGCTTGATTGCGGCAAGCGCCGCCGCGGCTGTTCGATGGGGCCAGAAGCCTATCGCGTCGCGGGCCTTGCCGAGACGCTGGCCGATCTTGGCTGGCGGGTCGAGGACCGGGGCGACGTGCCCGGCCCCAAGGCGCCGCCGCCCGCGCCCGCCGGGCAGGTCCATGCCCGGTCCGAAAACATCGAATGGACGAGGCTTCTGTCGAATGCTGCCCGTGACGCGATGGCCACCGGCTTTCCGATCTTCCTCGGCGGCGATCATGCGCTGTCGCTGGGCACCGTGGCGGGCGTGGCCGATCACGCCGCGGCGAAAGGCCGACCGCTGTTCGTCCTGTGGCTGGATGCCCATCCCGACATCCACAGCCCGGCCACCTCGGCCTCGGGCAACCTGCACGGCACGCCCATCGGCTATGTCACCGGGCAGCCCGGCTTTGACGGGTTTCCGCCGATGGCGAATCCGGTGCCGCCGCGAAACATCTGCTTCATCGGCCTGCGCTCGGTCGACGGGCCGGAACGCGCGGCGATTCAGTCGGCGGGCATGCGTGCCATCGACATGCGCCAGATCGACGAACGCGGCATCGCCGCCCCGCTGGCCGAGTTCATCGCCGCAGTGAGGGCCGCGAACGGCATGCTGCACCTGTCGCTGGATGTCGATTTCCTCGACCCCGCCATCGCGCCCGCCGTCGGCACCACCGTGCCGGGCGGCGCCACCTTCCGCGAGGCGCATCTGGCGATGGAGATGCTGCACGACAGCGGGCTTGTCACCTCGCTGGACCTTGTGGAACTGAACCCGTTTCTCGACGATCGCGGGCGAACCGCCGCTCTGATGGTCGATCTGACCGCCTCGCTGTTCGGCCGCTGCGTCTTTGACCGGCCCACCCGCAGCCATTCCTGAAGGACCGCCATGACCGCCCCCAAACCCTCGGACCTTGCCTTCATTCGCTTTGTCAGCGTGGAAAACATGATGCGGCTGGTCAACAGCATCGGCGTCGAGACCGCGCTGCGCGACCTTGCCCGCTATATCGAGGACGACTTCCGCCGCTG
>CAZRLI010000176.1:0-4991 GCA_964600535.1 uncultured Steroidobacteraceae bacterium
AGACTCGGCGGGCCAGCGCCTCGCCGACATCGTCAAGGACGGCATCAAGAACGCCGTTGCGCAGCGCACGCTGCGCGAGGTCGTGACCGCCGAGCGCGCGGCGGTGACCGGCGAAATGATCGGCCGTGCGAGTACGGCGGTCGACGAGTTCGGCATCGAGCTGGTCGACGTGCGCCTGCAGCGCATCGACCTGCCGGACGATGTCGCGGCGCGCGTCTACGAGACGATGAAGCAGAATTTCGAGCGGCAGGCGCGCCAGCTGCGCGGCGAGGGCGAGAAGGACAACCAGCGCATCAAGGCGGAAGCCGATCGCAAGCGCACCGAGATCCTCTCGGCGGCGGCGCGCGACGGGCTGCGCATCCGCGGCGAGGGCGATGCCGTGGCCGCGGCCACCTACGCCAGGGCCTACGAGCGCAACCCGGAGTTCTACGCCTTCTACCGCAGCCTGCAGGCCTACCGCAATTCGATCGGCAAGGACGGCGACGTGCTGGTGGTGAGCCCGGACAGCGAGTTCTTCAAGTACTTCAAGAACGCCGGGCCGGGCAACCGGTAAGGCCGATGTCGCTCGACTGGGCGGACCTCCTCGGCGCGCTCGCGCTGCTGCTCGTGTTCGAGGGGCTGCTGCCGTTCGCGAATCCTGCGGGAATGAAGCGCGCGCTGGCGCGGATTGCGGCGCTCGGCGACCGCGAGCTGCGCATCGCGGGCTTGATGACGATGTTGACGGGCCTCGTACTCCTTTTCCTGATTCGGTCGTAGCAAATGGGCAAGTTCGCTGTCGTCATCGGCACCCAGTGGGGTGACGAGGGCAAGGGCAAGATCGTCGACCTGCTGACGGAACGCGCTGCCGCAGTGGCGCGCTTCCAGGGCGGCCACAATGCCGGGCACACGCTGGTCATCGGCGGCGAGAAGACCATCCTGTCGCTGATTCCCTCGGGCATCCTGCGCGCGGGCGTGCAGTGCCTCATCGGCAACGGCGTCGTCTTGTCGCTCGCGGCGCTGCTCACGGAATCGCGGATGCTCGAGGGCAAGGGCGTGCCGGTGTTCGAGCGCCTGCGCCTCTCGCCGAATTGCCCGCTGATCCTGCCGTCGCATGTGGCGCTCGACCGGGCGCGCGAGCAGGCGCGCGGCGCGCGGGCCATCGGCACGACCGGGCGCGGCATCGGACCTGCCTACGAGGACAAGGTGGCGCGCCGCGCCGTGCGCGTGGCGGACCTGTTCCAGCGCAAGCGCTTCGCGGCGCAGCTCGGCGAGCTGCTCGACTACCACAATTTCGTGTTGCAGCACTACTTCCGGCAGCCACCGGTCGATTTCCAGGAGACGCTCGACGAGCAGCTCGCCGCCGCCGAGCAGGTGAAGCCGATCGTCAGCGACGTGACCGCGACGCTGAACGCGCTGCGGGTCGCCGGCGCCGACGTGATGTTCGAGGGCGCGCAGGGCGCGTTGCTCGACGTCGACCTCGGTACCTACCCCTACGTCACCTCCTCGAACACCACCGCGGGTTACGCGGCGACCGGCACGGGGCTCGGCCCGCGCGCGATCGACTACGTGCTCGGCATCGTCAAGGCCTATGCGACGCGCGTCGGCGCGGGCCCGTTCCCGACGGAACTGTTCGACGAAGCCGGCGAGCACCTGTCACGCGTCGGCCACGAGTTCGGCTCGGTGACCGGGCGCCGCCGCCGTTGCGGCTGGTTCGACGCGGTGGCGCTGCGCCGCTCGATCGTGCATTCCAGCGTCTCGGGCCTGTGCATCACCAAGCTCGACGTGCTCGATGGCCTCGATGCCATCAATGTGTGCGTCGGCTATCGCCTCGGCGACGCGATCCTGTCGGAGCCACCGGCACTGACCGACGCCTATGCCGAGGTGACGCCGGTGTACGAGGAACTGCCGGGCTGGCGGGAATCGACGCTCGGCATCACCGCGTACGCGGCGCTGCCCGCCAACGCGCGCCGCTATCTCGAGCGCATCGCCGAACTCGTCGCGACGCCGATCGACGTGGTGTCGACGGGGCCCGATCGCGACCAGACGATCGTGTTGCGCCACCCGTTCGACTAGGCGGCCAGTCGCCGCCAGGCGTCGAGCACGACCGCCGGCCCGATGCCGAGGATGTCCGCCTTGCCATCGACGCACCCTGTGAGTACCTCGACCGGGGTACTCACTCCACCGGGCCGGAAGCGCTGCGGGTCTGCGACGCCGAAGAGGGCGACCGTCGGGCAGCCGAGGGCCGCGGCCACGTGCGCGGGGCCGGTGTCGACGCTCACGAGGCTGTGACTGCGCGCGAGCAGCGGCAGCAGCACCGGGATCGGCAGGTCATCGGCGACGTTGTACAGGCCGGTGACGCCGGCGGCGCCGGCGATCGCCTCGTTGAGGCCATGCTCCTCGCGCACGCCGAGCAGCAGCAGCGCAGCCCCGGGCAACGCCTCGCGCACGCCACGGATCACCGCGCCCCAGTGCGCCTCCGGCCAGTACTTGGTGTTGCTCGCGCGCTTGCGGAAGAGCCCGCGCATCGTGCGCTTGTTGCCTGCCTGGAAGGCGACGAGCGTGCGATCGCCGAGCCCGCGTCGCGCGAGCCACGCGTCGCAGGCGATGTTTTCGCCGGCGCTGAGTTCGAGAACCACGTTCGCGCTGCGCGCCGGGGGCGGCGCAGGCGGGCAGGCCGCGAGTGCCGGCGGGGTGAGCGCGGCCATGCGCAGCCAGCGCTCGACGAAGTGCTCACCCGGCAGCCAGGGCAGGTCGCGCGTATCGCAGACGAGCGCATCCGCGAGGCCGGCGCGGCGCAGCAGGTCGCGGCCATGGCCGCCGCCGTCGCAATACCAGGCGGGACCGGCGCCGCGTTCGCGCAGCCGGCGCACCAGCGCCTGCTGCCCGCGGTCGAGCCAGTAGGGCGTGCGGCGGCTGTGCAGCGTGTAGATCTCGCCGACTTCCCGGCGGGGCGCGAGCAGCGGGCGCGCCCAGCTGCCGGAGGCAATCACGTCGACCGGCGTGCCGAAGCGCGCGTGCAGCTGCTGGATCAGCGCGGTGACGAGCACCATGTCGCCGAATGCGCCGCAACGCATGACGAGGGGTCGGGCCATGGCGCATTGTGCGGGCGGGCACGCCGCCCGCCAACTGGCCTATTGGATCGCTGCGGCGATCTGCGGATCGACGCGCCCGAGCAACGAGCTCTGGCGGCGGATCTCGCCCGCGCGCGACAGCACCGTGATGACACTCGAGTGGTTGAACTCGCCGTCCGGGAGCTTGCGGTACTGGATCGACAACAGCGCCGCGACCTTGCGCACGGTCGCCTCATCGGCGGTCGCGAGTGTCCAGCGCGACAGGTCGATGCGCCGCGCCTTCGCGAGTTCGGCGAGCGCCGCCGGCGTGTCGCGCTCGGGATCGACCGAGACCATCAGGACGCGCAGCCCGGCTGCGGTCCGGGGATCGAGCGAGCGCTCGACTGCCCGCATCGTGTCGATCAGCAGCGGGCAGGCCGCCGGACAGTTCGCGTAGAACATCGTGACCAGGACCGGGTGGCCACGGTATACATCGAGCCCGATGGGTCTGCCCGCCTGGTCCGTCAATGCGGCCTCGAGGTGGTAGATCGAACCGGGGGGATCGGCCGCCTGCACGGTGCCCGCGAGGGCGAGGCCGGCCGCGAGCGCTGCAAGGATCTTCATTTCCGCACTCCCGCGGGCGGCCTGGCACTGTCCGCCGCGCATCGAAATCCCATCGTCGAGGACGTGTAGCCGGCCTGCATGCTCGACAGCATGGCGACGCGCATCAGGGTCGCGTAGTTTTCCTTCTCTTCCATGGTGAGCGCACCCGAGCCGCAGAACTTCATGATGTCCGGGTCGCCCTGCTCGCGATTATCGCCCGAGACCATCATCGCGCCGAGGTCCTCGATCCATTCCCACACCAGGCCATGCAGGTCCTGCACGCCGTAGAAATTGGGCGGCGTGCCGCCGACCTCTGGCAGGGTCGCGCTGGCGGGGCGCGAATACCACGTGATGATGCGCTCCCGCCATGCGGGGTCGGCACGGCCATCGCGCTGCGTCTCGCTCGCCGCGGCCGCGTACTCCCACTCGTACCAGGTCGGCAGGCGCATGCCCTGCGCCTCGCAATAGGCGCTCGCCGCGAACCAGCTGACCTGCACGACCGGCTGGCGCGCGAGCGCGGCGCCGGGGGCGGCATCGGTGCTCCAGTGCTTCAGGTAACCGCGGTCGGCAAACACGCGCGCGACCCGGTCCCGCCGCCACTCGGGGCGTTCGCGCACGAAGCGCGCGAACTCGGCATTCGTCACGGGCGTGCGGTCGAGCCGGAACGCGGCCACGGTGACTTCCTTGATGCCCTGTGCCGGTGGCAGCACCGACCTGAACCGGCCGCCCGGGATGTCGACCGCGAAGCAGGGCAGCGCCGCCGCAAGGACGACGGCCGCTGCCGATGCCACGCGCAACTTCAATGCGCCGCCCCCTCGGGCCGCTTGGTCGTGGCGCGGACCTTGGCGACGTCCTGCTTGGAGATGGCAGGCCCGCTGTTGCCCCAGCTGTTGAGCACGTAGGTCAGGATGTTCGCGACCTCGTCGTCGGTCAGCTGGCTCATCGGTGGCATCACCGAGTTGTAGGTGCTGCCGTTGACGGTCACCGGGCCGGTGAGGCCGTTCATCACCACTTCGATCGCATGCCGCGGATCCTTGAGCAGGTAGTCGGACTTCGCGAGCGGCGGGAACACGTTCGGCAGGCCCAGCCCGCTTTCCTGGTGGCAGGTGGAGCAGGTGCCCTTGAAGAGCACGCCGCCGGCGGCGATCTGCTGCTCCTTGGTCAGCGTGCCGGAAGCCTTCGCGGATGCCGCGACGGCCACCGGCGCGAGGCTCGCGACCTTGTCGCCGATGTACATCTCATCGACCTGCTTGCCGGAGTAGATCTGCGGCTTCTCGGCGCCCTCCACCTGCAGGATCGCGAGCGCGCCCTTGTTGAAGGCGCGGAAGATCGAGTGGTCGACCATCACGTAGCTGCCCG
>CAZRLI010000177.1:0-4938 GCA_964600535.1 uncultured Steroidobacteraceae bacterium
GAGCGCGCGGAAGTCAGCGCGAATTTCGACCTCGGTGATCCCGCCGGGGCGCTGGGACGCCTGCTGCGCGACCAGTCGATCGACGCGGGCGACGAACTCACCATCCGCCGCGTCGTCACGAGCGACGGCCGCAGCCGCGCCTACCTCAACGGCCAGTCGGTGCCGGTGCAGCTGCTGCGCGAGGTCGGCGTGCTGCTCGTCGACATCCACGGCCAGCATGAGTTCCAGTCGCTGGTGCGCCCAGCCTCGCAGCGCGAACTGCTCGACGCCTCCGGCGGCCTCGAGGCGCTCGCCGGCGAAGTCGCCGGGCTGCAGCGCGTCTGGCTCAACCTGCTGAACCGCACCCTCGACCTCGAGAGCCGCGTGCGCGACCGGGACGCGCGCAGCGAGCTGGTGCAGTTCCAGGTACGCGAGCTCGAGGCACTCGACATGAAGGACGGGGAGCTTGCGCAGCTGGCCGAGGAGCGCACGCGGCTCGCGAACCGCGGGCGGCTCGTCGAAGCGGCGCAGCAGGCGGGCGCGCTGCTCTACGAGGGCGAGGAACACAACGCGCACGCCTCGACCAGCCGCGCGCTCGCCGCGCTCAAGGCGGCCGGCGCGCACGACCCGCGCCTCGGCGGCATCGCGCCGATGGTCGAGGAGGCGCTGATCAACCTGCGCGAGGCGGCGCGCGAGCTGTCGCACTATGCCGAGGCGCTCGACCACGACACCAACCGCCAGGGCGAGGTCGAGCGGCGGCTCGCGGCATTCGAAGACCTCGCCCGCAAGCACCGGGTCGCGCCGCCCGAGCTGCCTGCGCGGCTGGCACAATTGAAGGAGGAACTCGCCGGCCTCGAGCACGCCGACACGCAACTCGCCACCCTGCGCAAGGAGCAGGCCGAAGCCCTCGCGGCGTGGCGCACCCAGGCAGCACGGCTCTCGACGCGCCGCGCGGCGACCGCGAAATCGCTGTCGAAGGAAATCACCCAGCGCATGCAGGCCCTCGGCATGGCGGGCGGGCGCTTCCAGATCGACGTCTCGCCGCTCGAATCACCCGAACCCGCGCCGCACGGGCTCGACCAGATCGAGTTCCGCGTCACCGCCAACCCCGGCCAGCCGCTGCGTCCGCTCGCCAAGGTCGCCTCGGGCGGCGAGCTCGCGCGGCTCTCGCTCGCGGTGCAGGTTGCCCGCGCCGGGCGCGAGGGCCGCTGCATGATCTTCGACGAGGTGGACGCCGGCGTCGGCGGCGCGGTGGCGGAAATCGTCGGCGGGGAACTGCGCGCGCTCGGCGACCGGGGCCAGGTGCTGTGCGTCACCCACCTGCCGCAGGTGGCCTCGCAGGGCCACCACCAGCTGCGCGTCAGCAAGCTGACCGACGGCAGGACCACCCGCACGCAACTGCTGGCCCTCGATCCCGACGCGCGCGTCGAGGAGATCGCCCGCATGCTCGGCGGAGTCGAAATCACCGACAAGGCGCGCGACCACGCGCGCGAAATGCTAGGACTTGCGCGACGGGCAGTTCGCGCGGCGGCAGTGCCCGTAAAGAATAAGTGAGTGGTCGCGGACCTCGAAGCCGAGCCGGTTGGCCGCGGCCGTCTGGCGCTCCTCGATGCCGCTGTCGACGAACTCCTCGACCTTGCCGCAGTCGAGACAGACGATATGGTCGTGATGGGTGCCTTCGTTCAGCTCGAAGACCGCCATGCCGTTCTCGAAATGATGCCGCACGACGAGACCCGCCGCCTCGAACTGGGTGAGCACCCGGTAAACGGTCGCGAGGCCGATGTCCTCGTTCAACTCGAGCAGCCGCTTGTAGATCGCCTCCGCACTCTGGTGCCGCACCGCACCGTTCTCGAGGATCTCGAGGATCTTGAGGCGCGGCAAGGTGACCTTGAGGCCGGCCTTGCGCAGATCGTTGCCTTCCAAATCACGCGCTCCCGGTTATGATTGCGCGATTATCCCCCAGATCCCCACCATGCAACCACCCTTGACCCGATTGGCACGGCTCGCCGTGCTCGCCCTCGTTTTCTGCGGCTTCGCCGGCGGCTGCGTCTACCGGATGAGCATCCAGCAGGGCAACTACCTCGACCCGAATGCGGTGGCGCAGCTGAAGGAAGGCATGACGCGCAGCCAGGTGCGCTACCTCCTCGGTACGCCGATGGTGCCCGATGCATTCAACGAGACACGCTGGGACTACCTGTATTACCTGAAGCGTGGGCGCATTCGGGCCGCCGAGCAGCGGCGCCTGACGGTGTGGTTCGAGGACGACAAGGTCACGCGCATCGAAAAGGTCAACGTCGCCGCGCCACTCGAAGTACCGGCGACGCCGGCACCCAGCGCGCAGCCCGCGCCCGCGACTGCACCGGCAGCCGCGCCCACGCCGGGCGGCGCGGACTGAGTCGCCCTACCCCCTGGCCCGGCGGCGGGCGTCCGCCACCCGCTCCCGGCGTGCGGCACGCGGGTCCGCGGCGAGCGGCCGGTAGATCTCGATGCGGTCGCCATCGCTGAACGCGGCGTCACGGGCGCAGGCCACGCCGAAGATGCCCACGGTCACGCTTTCCCACGACAGCGCCGGCGCATCGCCGGCGAGCGCGCGGGCCGCGGCCATCGCATCGGCGACCGTCGCCTGTGCCGGCAGTTCGAGCGACCACAGCCATTGCCGATCGGGCAGCGCATAAGCGACCGTGCAGCGCTTCATGCCGGCATGGTCCGCGCGCGCGCGACAAAGGCGTCGACCAGCGAACCCGCCGTCTCCTCGAACATCGGCTCGAACACCGCCGCCGTCAGCCGGTTGGCAAACGCGAAGCGCATCGTGAGCTCGATGCGGGTGCCCGCGTCTCCGATTGGCGCCAGGGACCAGAGGCCGTGCAAGGACTCGAAGGGGCCGCGCAGCAGTTCCATCGCCACGCTGCGCTCCGGATCAAGCGTGTTGCGGGTCGTGAACTCGGTGCTCAGCGGGCCGCGCCGCACGCCGAGCGTGGCAATGATCTCGCGCTCGCTGCGCGACTCGACCACCGCGCGCGTACACCACGGCACGAACCCGGGGTAGGCCCCGATATCGTTGATCAATGCATAGATGAAGCCGGGCGGCCTGCCGATGAGCGCCGAGCGTGTCAGTTCCCGCATGGTGCAATTGTCTACAATACGGCGTGGCAAGGGAAAAGACAGACAGGCCGATCGCGGAAAACCGCAAGGCGCGCTTCGACTACTTCATCGAGGACCGCTACGAGGCGGGACTCTCGCTAGAGGGCTGGGAAGTGAAGTCAATGCGCGCCGGGCGCGCGAACCTCACCGAGGCCTACGTATACCTGCGAAACGGCGAGGCCTTCCTGATCGGCGCGCACGTGACGCCGCTCAACACCGCCTCGACCCATGTGCACGCCGACCCCACCCGCACGCGCAAGCTCCTGCTCTCGCGCAGCGAGATCGACCACCTGGTCGGCGCCGTCGAGCGGCGCGGCTACACGATCGTGCCGCTCGACCTGCACTGGAAAGCAGGCCGCGCAAAGCTCGCCATCGGCCTCGCCAAGGGCAAGAAGCAGCACGACAAGCGCGCAACCGAGAAGGACCGCGACTGGCAGCGCGACAGGGCGCGGCTCATGAAGCGGGGCTGACCGTGGCCGGGGCCGACTACGCCATCCTCGGCGCGGGGGCGATCGGTTCGGTGCTCGGCGCCCACCTCGCCCGCGCCGGACACTCCGTGGCGCTGCTGGCGCGCGGCGCGCGGGCCGCCAGCATCGAGCGCGCGGGCGTCATCATCCGCGGACTGGCCGAGCTTGCGGTGCCGGTGCCCGTCCTGCGCGAGCCCTCGGTGCTCGAAGCAGCCCGGGTGCTGATCGTCGCCACCAAGACCCCGGGCACGGCCGCGGCGCTGGCCGCGTTGCACCACGCCCGCATCGACACGGCGTTCTCGATCCAGAACGGCCCCGGCAAGCACGACCTGCTCGCACAGGCCTTCGGGCGGGAGCGCGTGCTCGGCGCACTCGCCGACACCAGCGCCGAGCTGCTCGCGGGCGGCGAAGTGCTGTTCACGCGCAACGTCAACGTCGTGATCGGTGAACTGCCGGCCGGCACCAGCGAGCGCACGCGCCGCATCGTGCGCGAGATCGACGCATCGGGCGTGCGCTGCGTGGAATCGCCGCAGGTGCTGTCGCGCGAGTGGTCCAAGTTCTGCGCCTGGACGGGGCTCATGGCCGTGTCCGTCACGACACGCCTGCCGACCTGGCGGTTCCTCTCCGACCCCGACTCCGCCCTTGTCATCGCGCGCCTCGCGCGCGAAACGGCGCGCCTTGCGCAGGCCCTTGGCGTCGGCATCACCGACGACTCGGTCCTGCCCGTGGCCAGCATGACGCGTGGCACCGAGGCGCAAGCCGCCGCGCGGGTCCAGGCCGTGGGTGCCCGGTATCTCGCCGACGCGCCGGGCCACCGCATGTCCTCCCTGCAGGACATCGACCGCGGCCGCCCGCTCGAAGTCCACGAAACACTCGGCTACGCGCTGGCCCGGGCGGCGGCGCTTGGCCTCGAACTGCCACTGCTCGAATCGTATTACCGCCTCGTCGCCGCGCTCGATCCGGCGCGCAGCCCTTGAAACGGCCCCGTTCGGCTATACTCACCGGGTACCTGATGGGGGCGACCGGTTTCGACGTGGGTTGCGAACCTTCAGGGGCGTACCGAGGCGCATGGCCCTCGTTAAACACTGTGCAAAAACTTAGTTGCCAACGACGACAACTACGCTCTGGCGGCTTAATCCCGCCTAACCCCTGACCACTCGGTGCCTGTGCCGGTGAACCAGGGGACGCGCTCACAGGATCGCGGTCCACCGTGCGACGGGGTGGACTTGCTAAGAGACACCGTCTGCTGGCCGAGCGTCTTCCCTGCTCCTCGGGTAGCGTGAGGCGAGAACCAATGAGAGAGCTACGTACGTAGATCCTGGAGTCTAGGACTTGCGGACGGGGGTTCGAT
>CAZRLI010000178.1:0-4927 GCA_964600535.1 uncultured Steroidobacteraceae bacterium
CGCGCCGCGTTGCGGGGTGTGGTACCGCCCGTGACGCCCAGAAATGGTGGTCAGGACCCCTTGGAGGTGTGGAACCCAAAGAGATGAACAAGCGCAAAGTGTCCGCCAATAGCGAACCTGGGCCTCGTCTCCACAAAGTCAGCCAGTATCTCGAGAGGAATTTCCCCGACTTCTTCGCCGAAGCGCGCTTCCAGGTCGGTGACGACGACTATTTCCTCTACGCCCGCTTCGGGCAATACCTCGCCCGCTCCATCGAGCAGCGGCGCGTTTCCCGCGACAAGATCGCGCGCGGTTTCACCGTCCTCAACAAGATGGCCCGCATCTCGGCCCGCGACCCGGGCGTACGCCGCATGCTCGTCTCCGGCCCGCTCGAATACCTCGTCGATGCCCCGAAGGCGCGGGCGCTCGCCCGCAAGCGCCTCTCGCCGCTCGCGCAGGGGTACATGGAAAGCCTCTGCGAGTAGGCTCTACCTCCAGTAGCCACCGCTCCGCCACGCGTGCCACGCGGTGCGCAGCCAGCGCAGCACCGCGAAAGCGGCCCACACGGCCCAGGCGAAGACGAGCGTCTTGAACACCCACAGCGGCAGACTCACGACCGCCGGCTGCGGCAGCGTCCCGTCCGTGCGATCCACGAACCACGCGTAGCTGCCGCCGTACGAGCCCGGCCCCGTCACGCCCATGTCGGGGGTCGACAGGAGACCGTCGCGGATGCCGGAAAAGAGGAGCGAGGACACCGCGACGAGCGTGAACACCGCGAGCGCCCCCTGCACGAGGTTGAACTGCCAGCGCGACACCGCGCCCGCCCAGCCCGCACGCCATTTCATCGCGAAGAGCCACAGCGCGACGAGCGCTAGCACGCCCCAGGACAGCGTCGAGAGCCCGAGGCCGAGCAGCACCCACTCGTGGGTCGCGAGCGGCGAGCGCCCGCTCCTGCCCACGAGCCACGCCGTCAGCAGGAAGGCGACGAGCTCGCTCCAGTAGAGGATCGCTGGCCCGACACCGCTGCCCGCCGCGAAGAGCGCCCACCGGTCGGCCGGCAGCTTGAGCGTCGTCGTCACATTGCTCGCCGGCGCGCCGAGATCGAGCGCAGGGGGGCGTGCGACCGTCGCGACGCCGCGCGCCTGCGTGCTCGCCACCTGCAACGTGTGCGCGCCCGGCAGGATCGGTATCGACAGCTCGCCATTCTCCGGGCGCAGCGCCAGCGATCCTCCGTCGACGCTCACGGCCGTCACGCGCACATCGGCGGGCAGCTTCACGACGTGGCGGCCGCCCTGCGTCGCGCGATAACGGATCGTGAGCCCGGCATCCGTCGCGCGCTTGCCGATCGACAGCGTGTGCTCCACCGCATCGATCGCGAGTGCCGCCCCGGGCACCGCGGCCGGCCGCGAGAAGTGGGCGGCCAACTGCTCACCCGGCCGCGGGTGAAACTCGAACACCCACTCGTCACCCGACAGCTCCTCGGGGAGCGTCGCCGCGAAGCCCTCGAACGCGGCATGCCATTGCGGGCTCACGGCGAATTCCCACACTTCGACGTAGCGCGCATCGGCGGCCGCCGCCGTGAGCGCGAGCGCTGCCGTGCGCGGCAGCGACGCACTCCACGACACCTCGGCCGCGCCCGCCGCGAACACCGCGAGTGCCGTGCGGCCCTCCCGCACCTCGATGTCTTCTGAAAGCACGGACTCTCCGGCGATCAGGGGAACCGGCACCGAGAAGGCCGCGCGCTCGGGCGCGATGCGCTCGACGCGTGTCTCGATCCGGTTCTCCGTATCGATCTCGAAACGGCGCACGACGCGCACGAATGGCGGGAACTCGGGCGCCGCGCTGTCGAGCGCGGCGTCGCCGCCGGACTCCCGCGCTCCCCCGCGCCGCGAGAAATCGAGCGAACCGCCCGGCAGGCGCCCGCCCGCGACGCCCGCCACGTCCCAGCCCGAGGCACTCACCGCCACGCGCTTCGGCGGCCACGGAAAGACGAGTTGCAGCGAATCGGTCGGCGCGATGCGCCCCGAGACGATGATCGTGCGTGCCCCCGGCGGGAGTGGCACCCACAGCGTGTCGTCGCCCCCGCGACGCAAGGCCGGGCTCGCCACGTCATCGACGGTCACGCTGTCGACGAGCCACGCCCCGGGTGCGGCCGGCACCGGCAGCGCGAGCCGCGTGAGCGCGCTCGCCTCGAGCTCGAGCGTGAGGCGCGACGCGTCGAGGGTCACGCGCGCCGCGAGCACTTCCGCGCAAGTGGGCGTGCAGGTCGCGGGCTTCGTGAGGCGCGCCTTCAGTTCATTCAGCAGGCTGGCATCGGGCAGCTGCGCCGAGGCGGGTCGCGCACCGACCGCGCAGACGACCGCGACGAGGACCGCGAGCCAGGGTGCAAGGCCGCGCGCGAGCGTGGCGCGCAATCGCGGCGGCAGGTACTGCTGCAGTTTCGGTCCGGTGCACGCAAGCAGCCAGGCGAAGAATGCCGCGAGCAGGAGCACGCCGGCGACGCGCCACGCGGCCAGGGCCACGGGTCCCGCGACCAGGAAGCGCGCGGTCTGCCCCGGCTCGACCGGGCCGGACCACGAGTAGGCATAGCTCTGGTATTGCCACGACGGAACGCCGGGGCCCGCCTGCACGATGGTGCCCGGCGCGTAGCGCTCCGCCCGCGACGCGGCTCTCGCGGACGTGACGACAACGCTCTCCACCGTCGACTTGATGGCTTCGCCCGCAGTCGAAGCCGAAGCCATCGCCGTATCCGCCGGCGCAGAGGGCCGCGGCGGGGGCGCCTGCGGAGCGGGCATCGCCGCAGGCATCTGCACGTTCGTCGCGTAGTAGGGCGGTACGCCCGTGTCGAGCTGCGGGTGGATCGCGAACCGCAACTGCTGCCACATGAAGGGCACGAGCGCGAGCGCGAGCACGGCGAAGCTCAGCGTGCGATAGCGCGTCGCGAACGTGCGCAGCCTGCCCTCGGGCGCGGCGCGGGCCAATGCGAGCGCGGCGAGGAGGTTCGCCCAGAGCCAGATCACCTGCGGCGAGTCCTGGTAGGTGAGCACGAGCGCGAGAAATGCGAGCGCACCGCCGACAGGCCCGCCGAGCCAGCCCGCGAAGACGGCGACGATCACGACGCCGAAGAGGTTCCACAGGCCCCAGCGTTCGAGCCACGCGCCGGGCGCGGCATCGACACCGAGCGCTGCCACCAGCCGATGTCCCGGCGGCAGGTTGAGCTGCCCGCTCACGGTCTCGAACCGGGTGGACCAGCCGGTCGCCGGCAGCGCGCCGCGCGCACCGGCGCTGCGTGCCACCGTCTGCAGCGAGAGCTCCGGGGTGCGCAGCTCGACGCCGGTCAGCGCGTCACGCTCCCCATGCGTGACGAGCAACGGCTCGTCATTCAGCTTCGCACTGCCGAGCGTCCAGGGCGCCGCCATGTCGAGCCGCCAGCCGGTGCGCAGGCTGCCGCTGAGGTGATCGACCGCCGTATAGCCCGCGTGATCGAAATCGAGCCACAGCGAGCGCTGCAGCGAGAGTCGGTTGTCATCGGCATTCGCCATGCCGCGACTCCGTTCGACCACCGCGAGCGCCGTGTTCGCCAGCACGCGCACGGCGGGGAACCTGCGCCACTCCTCCGGCACGTTCGCCTGCGCCGGATCGATGCTCTCGCCGCCCTCAAGTGCCGCGACACGCAGGCGGTCGTCTCCGGACCAGCTCCAGATCTCCTCGGCCGGCCAGGGATCGAGCGCCTTGGGCCGCGACACCTTCGCGAGGTCCCCGGTTGCGCGCGCGGTGAAGTCGAGCGTGAATACCCCGGCGCGCAACTGCACGCGCAGCCGGCCGTCCGGTTCGGCGCGCGCCGGCAGCGGCGAGTCGAGCGCGATCGGCGCGAAACCCGCAGGCAGCACCGGGCCGAGCAGCACTTCCCGGCTGCCACCCGTGGCACGCAGCGTGAGGCGCGTGACGAGCCCGGCCGGAATGCCGTCGCCCAGCAGGCGATGCACTTCGAAGTCGAAGCTCGCGGCCTGCGCCGCGCCCTGGCGCGCGCCGAGGAACAGCGCGCCACCCGTGCGCGTGGGCGCCGCGACGCGCGCGCCGTCGATCGTGAGCTCGATCAGCCCGGTATCGAGCGGCACCGCGAGCGACTCGGGCCGCGCGGCCCAGTCGAAGCGCCCGGCGACCTGGTGCTCGCCCGCCGCAAGACGCGCGTACGGCACCCCGTCGCGGGTGACGATCGCGCCGCGGCGCCCGTCGATCGTGACCTCGCGCGGCCATTGGTCCGCGTTGCCCGGCAGCGCCACCCAGCTTTCCGCGTCGACCTGCCAGCCCTGGCGGAACTCGCCGCCGCTCGCGTTCACCGAGAGGACGAGCCGGCCTGGCCAGGCGCAGCGATAGGCGCCGGCGCCACCCGGGGTGACGCCGGGGGCCGCGAGCCAGGGGCACTCCCGATATTCCTCGCCCGTGAGCACCCAGCCGCGCCAGTCCTCGAGCGCCGCCGGCAGCGGCGGGTCCGCGGCCCAGGCAGGCGCCGTCACGAAGGCGGATGCGAGCAGCAGACCTGCGATTCGGATGATTGGCACGGCTTCGCCCCCGGTCGGATTTGCGCCATGATCCAATGTCCCGGGTGAGGCGTCGAGAGGAGTTCGCCATGGCCATCGAACAGATCATCGCGGGACGCGCGCGCGACATCGGCGGCTTCGGCGTGCGCCGCGTGCTGCCGGCGCCGGGACGCCGCATGGTCGGCCCCTTCATCTTCTTCGATCACATCGGGCCCGAGACGCTCGCGCCCGGCCGCGGCGTCGACGTGCGCCCCCATCCGCACATCGCGCTCGCCACGGTCACCTATCTCTACGCGGGCTCGTTCCTCCACCGTGACAGCCTCGGCTCCGTGCAGGAAATCCACCCGGGCGACGTGAACTGGATGACGGCGGGGCGCGGCATCGTGCACTCGGAGCGCACGCCGCCC
>CAZRLI010000179.1:0-4907 GCA_964600535.1 uncultured Steroidobacteraceae bacterium
GGGCTTGTTTCCGGAACGAGAACTCGCGGCGCGCGGCGCTGCTCGCGATCGCCGCCGCCGCCGTGCTGGCCGCCTGCTCGAGCACGGGGCCGCGGCCGGGGCCCGCGCCGACGCTCGCGCGCGCGGAGCAGTACGCGCAGGACGGCCGCCACCAGGATGCCGCGCGGGCCTTCGAGGCACTGGCCGCGGCCTCGAGCGGGCCAGCCGCCGGTGAATTGCAGCTGCGTGCCGCGCGCGAATGGCTCGCGGCACGCTTGCCGGACGAGGCCGAGCGTGCACTCGCGGCGGCGCGGGGCGCCGGCATCGGGGCAGCGGACAGCGAGTCACAGCTGCTCGCCATCGAGCTCAGGCTCGCGCGCGGCGACGCGCAGCGCGCCTGGGCCGAGCTGGCGGCGCTGCCGGTGCCCGGCGCGGGCCCCGGGGCGGCCCGTTACTACGACGTCCGCCGGCGCGCCGCCTTTGCGACCGGCCGCTTTGCGGAGGGCGTACGCGCCGCGCTCGCGCGCGAACCCTTCCTCGCGGGCGCTGATGCTCGTCGCGCCGCACGCAGCGAGCTGCTCGCGGAGCTGCGCGCCGCGGCCAACGGCGGTGCGAAGTTCGCCCCGGCGCCCGATGCCGATCCGGTCGTGCGCGGCTGGCTCGAACTCGGCCCGATCGCCGCGACCGCCGCGACGATGCCGACCGCCGCGGCGCCCGCGATCCAGCGCTGGCGCAACCGCTACCCTGCGCACCCTGCCGACGATGTCGTGCGATCCGACATCGAAATGGCGGGCACCGCGCCCGCGGAGCGGGTTTCCCACGTGGCCCTGCTGCTCCCGGTCTCGGGCCGCGTTTCCGCCGCGGCCGGCCAGATCCGCGACGGTTTCTTCACCGCGTACTACCTGTCGCCTCCGGCGGGACGCCCGCGAATTCGCGTCTATGACACGGCCAGCATGAGCGTCGCCGACGCGATCGCGCGCGCGGGCGATGCCGGCGCGACCGTGATCGTCGGGCCGCTGCTGCGCGAGGAGGTGACCGGCGCGGCGAGCTATGCGGGCGCGCGCCCACCGGTGCTGGCGCTCAACTTCCTCGGTGCCGGGGAACCGGTCCCCGCGGGTTTCTACCAGTTCGCGCTGTCGCCGGAGAACGAGGCGCGCTCGATCGCGGAGCGCCTCGCGGGCCAGGGCCTCACTCGCGGCGTCGCCCTCGTGCCGGCGGGCGACTGGGGCACGCGCGTGCTGGCAGCCTTCAACGAGGCGCTGACCGCGGCCGGTGGCAGCCTCGTCGGAACGGCCAGCTATTTTCCCGCGGAGAACGACTACTCGGCGGCAATCACCCAGGTGCTGCGCCTCGATGCAAGCAAGGCGCGCCATCGGCGCCTCGAGCAGGTGCTCGGCACGAAGCTCGCATTCCAGCCGCGGCGGCGCGGTGACGCGCAGTTCATCTTCGCGCCGAGCCAGGCACAGACCGCCCGGCAATTGCGCCCGCAGCTGCGGTTCCACTACGCCGGCGACCTTCCGACCTACTCGACGTCGGATGCCTACGAGCCGCACGCCAGCGCCAACCAGGACCTCGATGGCCTGATATTCCCCGACATGCCCTGGGTGTTCGGCGTCGGCGCGCGGACCGCGCAAGTGCGCGACGCCCTGCGCAGCGCCTGGGGCGAGGGTGCGGAGGAACGCGGCAAGTTGTTCGCCTTCGGATTCGACGCCTACCAGTTGAGCCTGGCCCTGCCGGCGGGCCGTTCGGCCGACATCGACGGCCTGACGGGTACGCTGCGGCTCGAGAGCGATCGCCGCATTCGACGACAGCTCGTCTGGGCGCAGATCGCGAATGGCCAGGCGCGCCTGCTCGGCGACGACCCGGCGGCCGCCGCCAGCCGCTAGGCGACACCAGCGGCCGGCCGCCAGCCATGGACCGCCAGGAACGGGGCCGAGATGCCGAGGAGCGCGCGGTGCAGTTCCTCGCCGCACGCGGCCTCACGATCCTCGCGCGCAACTTTCGCCGGCGCGCCGGTGAGATCGACATCGTGGCCCTCGACGGCACGACGCTCGCCATCATCGAGGTGCGCGCGCGTTCGTCGCGCGACTTTGGCGGCGCGGCGGCGAGCGTCGGCGCGCGCAAGCAACGGCGACTGATCCGTGCCGCGCAGCTCCTGCTCGCCGCCCATCCGCAGTGGCGCAGCCTGCCGGCCCGGTTCGATGTCATCGTCGAGGAGGGCAACGGGGTGGACGCGAGGATGGAATGGATCCGGCACGCGTTCACGCTCTGAAGGACCGCCGGCCGGGCGCAGGCAGCACCCACGGGTTGCGCCGGTTACCGGCCCGTGCCCCGGGTCACTTGACGACCTTCAGCTGCGGCTTGCGGGTCGGCTCATCGGGCGCCGGGGGCTTGGCCGGCGGTTCCGGGCCGCCCTCTTCACCCGGGAACACCATGCCCTCGCCGCTTTCGCGCGCGTAGATGCCGAGCACGGCGCCCACCGGCACCCTGACGTGATGCACGACGCCCGCGAAACGCGCGTCGAACTCGAGCCATTCGTTGCCGAGTGCCAGTCGCTGGGTGGCCGACGCGCTCACGTTCAGCACGATCTTGCCTTCCTTCACGTAGGCACGCGGCACCTGCACGCCGGGGCGCTCGGCATCGACGATGACGTGCGGCGTGCCGCCACTGTCGCTCACCCACTCGTGCATGGCGCGCAGCAGGTAGGGACGGCGCGAGAGCCTCGGGCTCGTGCCCATCACGCGACCCTCATCTGTTGCTCGGCGCCCGTGAGGCTCGCGCGAAACCCGGGCCGGGAGAACAGTTGCGCGACGTAGCGGACGATGGGCTGCGCTTCCTTTGGCAGGTCGATCCCGTAGTGTGGCAGGCGCCACAGGATGGGCGCCACGCAGGCATCGAGCAGCGAGAACTCGGCGGACAGCAGGAACGGCTTCACCCTGAACAGCTCGGTGCTCGCGAGTATCGTCTCGCGCAGCACGGCGCGCAGGCGCTGCGATTCCGCGCCCCGCTCGCCCGCATCGATCCGGCATGCCGGCTCGTACCAGTCGCGCTCGATGCGGTACATCGCGATCCGCAGCTTGGCGCGATCGAGCGGGTCGACCGGCATCAGGGGCGGATGCGGATAGCGTTCGTCGAGGTACTCGGTGACCACACGCGCGTCGTAGAGCACGAGGTCGCGATCGACCAGGGTCGGCACGCTGTGGTACGGATTCAGGTCGAGCAGGTCCTCGGGAAACCGGCCGGGCTCGACGCTGACGATATCGCCCGCGATGCCCTTCTCCGCCAGCACGATCCTGACCCGATGGCTCCACGGATCGTGGGGCGCCGAGAACAGCGTCATCGCGGATCGACGACTCGACACGCGGCCCTCCGTGTCGACCCGGCGCGAGGCCGGGCCACTAGTGCACGTCTTTCCAGTACTCCTGCTTCAGCAGCCACGCGATGCCCGTGAACAACAGCAGGAAGAGCACCACCCAGATGCCGATCGTCGCGCGCGAGAGCTTCGCGGGCTCGCCGGCGTACTCGAGGAAATTGACCGTATCGCGCACGAAGGCGTCGTAGGCGGCGGCCGGCAGCTGCCCCGCCACGCCTTCCTCGAACTTCTCGAACCGGCCGCCCTGGTCGAACACCGCCTGCTGCAGCCCCTGCAGGTCGGAAAGCACGTGCGGCATCGCGGTACCCGGCAGCGCGAGGTTGTTGGTGCCGGTGGCGGCCTTCGGGTCGAGATAGAAGGTCTTCAGGAACCGGTAGACGTAGTCGCTGCCCTTGGAGCGCGTGATCAGCGACAGGTCGGGCGGGACGATGCCGAACGAGGCGTTCGCCAGGCCCGCAGGCATCGCGGCAACGACGTAATCGGTGATCTTCGCACCGGGTGGCACGAGGTTCGCCTTCATGACGTCGGTGGAGATGCCGAGGTCCTCGCCGATGCGCTGGTAGCGCACATACTTGAGCGAATGGCAGCCCGCGCAGTAGTTCATGAAGTTGCGTGCGCCCCGCTGCAGCGACGCACGGTCGCCGAGCTCGTTGCCGGCGTGCCACTGCTGCCACGCGGCGGGGCCGCCGCCTTCCGCGGCAAACGCGGCCGGCGCCCCGAGCGCCAGTGCGGCGAGGATGATCGCGAACTTACGCATGGTAGGTCACTCTCTCGGGCACGGCCTTGACCGGGTCGAGGCGGGTGTAGAACGGCATCAGCACGAAGAAGGCGAAATAGCCCACGGTAAAGATGCGCGCCAGCATCACGTAGAGGCCCTCGGCGGGCATCAGGCCCAGATACATCAGCGCGAGGAAGGAAACCGTGAACACCGTGAGCGCGAGCTTCCAGATCCAGCCGCGGTAGCGCGTCGACTTCACCGGGCTGCGGTCGAGCCACGGCAGGAACAGGAACGCGAGCACCGCCAGGCCCATCAGCAAGGCGCCGAGGCGCTGGTCCGGCACCGCGCGCAGGATCGCGTAGAACGGCGTGAAGTACCACACCGGCGCGATGTGCTCGGGCGTCTTCAGCATGTTGGCCGGCTCGAAATTGGCGTGCTCGAGAAAGTACCCGCCCATCTCGGGCGCGAAGAACATCACCCCCGCGAACAGCGCCAGGAAGATGATGATCGCGACGAGATCCTTCGCCGTGTAGTACGGGTGGAACGCGATGCCATCGAGCGGGATGCCCCGGGCGTCCTTGTGCTCCTTGATCTCGATGCCGTCCGGGTTGTTCGAGCCCGTCTCGTGCAGCGCCATGATGTGGATCACCACCAGCATGACCAGCGCCAGCGGGACGGCCGCGACGTGCAGGGCGAAGAACCGGTTCAGAGTGATGTCGGAGATGAAGTAATCCCCGCGGATCCATTCGACCAGGTCGGCGCCAATAGCGGGCACGGCCCCGAACAGCGAGACGATGACCTGAGCGCCCCAGTACGACATCTGGCCCCAGGGCAGCA
>CAZRLI010000180.1:0-4875 GCA_964600535.1 uncultured Steroidobacteraceae bacterium
CCTCCTCGTCGTGGTCGCCTACGGGCTGATCCTGCCGCAGGCGGTGCTCGACCTGCCGCGCCACGGCTGCATCAATGTCCACGCATCGCTGCTGCCACGCTGGCGCGGCGCGGCGCCGATCCAGCGCGCGATCCTCGCGGGCGACCGGGACAGTGGCGTCGCGATCATGCGCATGGAGGCGGGCCTCGATACCGGGCCGGTGTATGCGATGCGCACCGTCGCGATCGCCCCGCGCATGACGGCGGGCGAACTGCACGACCGGCTCGCCGCAGAGGGCGCGGCCCTGCTGCTCGAAGTGATCGAGGCGATCGCTGCGGGGACGGCGCACGCGACTGCGCAATCCACCGCCGGCATCACCTACGCGACGAAGATCGACAAGGCCGAGGCGCGCATCGACTGGCGCCGCAGCGCAGCCGAGATCGACCGGCAGGTGCGCGCCTTCGATCCCTGGCCAATCGCCGAGACACGCTTCGAGGGTGATCAGCTTCGCGTGCTGCGGGCCCGCGCCACCGGGGCCGCGGTCCCGGGTGCGCCCGTGCCGCCGGGCACCGTGCTCGGCCCCGATGCGACGGGACTGGCGGTCGCGTGCGGCGAGGGCGTGCTGACGCTCGAAACGGTGCAGCGCCCGGGACGGCGCCCGGTCCCGGCCTTGGACTTCGCGCGGGCGGTGCGCCTCGAGGGCGTGGTGCTCGGATGAAGGAAGGCACGGTCGCGCTCACCGCCGCGGCGCGCGCCGTGATGCAGGTGGCGCACGATCATCGCTCGGCCGACGACATGGAGGGCGGCGCGGCCGTGCGCGCGATCGCACTCGGCACGCTGCGCTGGTACCTGCGGCTCGCACCCGCGATCGGGCGGCTGCTGGCGCGTCCCGCATCGGGCATGGCGCCCGCGGTGCACGCGCTGCTGGTCACGGCGGCGCACCAGGTGGTCTACTCGCGCAACGCGCCGCAAGGCGTCGTCGACGCCGCCGTCGATGCGACCCGTGCGCTCGGCGCCGCGCGCGCCAGCGGCTTCGTCAATGCCGTGCTGCGGCGTTTCGTGCGCGAACACGCGGACATCCTCGCAAGGCTCGATGCCGATCCGGCGGTACGCCACGCGCACCCGCGCTGGCTGGTCGACGCACTGAAGCGGGACGCGCCGCAGCGCTACGAAGACGTCCTCGCCGGCGGCAACCTGCGCGCACCGATGACCCTGCGGGTGGATCTGTCGCGTACCACCGTCGCCGGGGCGCAGGCCGCCTGCGCCGGGCGCGGCATCGGGGCACGGCCGCTCGCAGGCTACGGCTCGGCGCTGGTCCTCGATGCGCCGGTCGCGGTCGAGGACTTGCCCGGTTTTGCCGAAGGCCTGCTGTCGGTGCAGGATGCGGGCGCGCAGCGGGCGGCCGAGCTGCTCGACCTGAAACCCGGCATGCGCGTGCTGGATGCCTGCGCAGCGCCGGGCGGCAAGACCGGGCACCTGCTGGAGATCGCCGGTGGCGACATCGACCTGCTGGCAGTCGACAGCGATGCCGGCCGGCTCGGGCAGGTCGCCGAGAACCTCGGGCGCCTGCGACGGCGTGCGCGCCTGGCGCAGCTCGACCTGCGGCAGGCCGGGTCGCTGGCGGGCGAGGCACCCTTCGACCGCATCCTCGTCGATGCGCCCTGTTCCGCGACCGGCGTGATCCGCCGCCATCCCGACATCAAGCTGCTGCGCCGCCCCGGCGACATTCCGGCACTCGCCCGAGCCCAGGCCGAGATCCTCGCGACCTGCTTCGAACGCCTCGCACCGGGCGGGCGCCTGCTCTATGCCACCTGCTCGATCCTCGCGGCGGAAAACGGCCGGGTCATCGAGCGCTTCGTCGCGGCAACACCGTCCGCCCGCACCGTGAGCGCCGCCGAGCAGCTGTGGCCGGGTGTCCGGGCGGTGACCGACGGCTTCTATTATGCTTCCCTGACGAAAGCGGCCCCGACATGACGCGCCTACCCTTCACCCTGTCGTTCCTGCTCGCGGGCCTGGCCGCGGCGACGGGCGTGCTGGCCAACGCCCTCGACGGCGTGCTCGAGGTGAAGTCGGCCTACGTCAACGTCGACCATGGCGTCTTCAAGCTGCACGCGCGCGTGCAGTATCCCGAGAACGACGACATCCGCACCGCGCTCGCCGATGGCGTCACGCTGATGTTCGATGTCGAGGCCGTCATCGCGCGCGAGCGGCGCTTCTGGTTCGACGCCGACGTGGTGTCGGTCACGTTGCGGCGCGAGCTGACCTATCACACGGTGAGCAACCGCTATGTCGTGCGCGACGATTCACCGGGCGCCGGCCAGGACAGCTTCGCGACGCTGCACGAGGCGCTCGAGTCGATCGGCGCCGTCGATGACTGGCCGGTGCTGGTCGAGCCGCAGATATCGGCGGATGCGCGCTACCGGGTGAGCGTGCGCGCGAGCGTGCGCCGCGGGCGCCTGCCGGACACGCTGCGCGTGCTGATGTTCTGGACCGACAGCTGGCACCGGGCGAGCGAGTGGTACTCGTGGTCGCTGCCCGTCTGAAGCGCTTCGGTTCGGTCGCGCTCATCGCATTGTGGGTGGGGCTCGGCGCGGCCGCGCTGGTGCTGCTGGCAAAGACCGCGCAGAACTCGGCGCAGTTCGGGCGCCTGCAGCCGTGGATCCTGCTGCTCAACATCGCCGGCGTGATCGCGCTGACGGTGCTGCTGGTGCGGCGCATTGCGCACCTGGTGCGCGACTACCGCGAGCACGTGCCGGGCTCGCGCCTCACGGTGCGCAGCGTCATGACCTTCGGCGCGCTCGTGGTCGCACCGCTCGTCATCGTCTATCTCTTCTCGCTCGATTTCCTCAACCGCGGCATCGACAGCTGGTTCAAGGTCGAGATCAAGCAGGGCCTGTCGGATGCGCTGGGCCTGTCGCGCGCGGCGCTCGACCTGCGCTTGCGCGAGCACGCGGGGCGCACCGAAGCCTTTGCACGGCGGCTCGGCGACCTGCCGGACGTCGAGCTGGTGACCGCGATCGACGACGAGCGCCGCGCGAGCGGGGCACTCGAAGTCGTGCTCTTCGGCGCGAACTCGCGCCTCATCGCCGCCAGCAGCGCGGCGCTGCTGTCCGGCGCACCGGGACGGCCGACCGACGAGATCCTGCGGCAGGTCGGCGACGGCAGGCCCTATGTCGCGCTCGAGCCGCGGGCGGATGGCGAGTACTACATCCGCATCGCCGCGCCGCTGGGCAATGCCGTCGCGCGGCGCGATCCGCGCTTCGTGATGGCGCTGTACGAGGTGCCGCCGCAGCTCGCGGCGCTGTCGGAGGCGGTGCAGCGCTCCTATTCGCAGTACGGCGAGCTCGCCGCGATGCGCGAACCGCTCAAGTACAGCTTCCGCCTGACGCTGACCCTCGTGCTCCTGATCGCGATGCTGGCGGCGATCAACGGTGCGATCGTCACCTCGCGGCGTTTCGCGCGGCCGGTGCAGGACCTGATCGCCGGCACGCGCGCGGTCGGCAAGGGCGACTTCGGCGCCCGCCTGCCGTTGCCGTCGCGTGACGAGCTCGGCTTCCTCGTGCAGTCATTCAACGACATGACCCGCCGGTTGCGGCGCGCGCGCGAGGAAGCAAACCGCAGCCAGGCGGAGGTCGAGCACGCGCGCGAGCGCATCGCGGTGATCCTCGCGCGCCTCTCCACCGGCGTGCTGTCGGTCGACCGTTCATTCAGGCTGCGGCTCGCCAACGAGTCGGCGAGCGCGATTCTCGGTGCCGACCTCGCGGTCGAGGCCGGGAACGAGCTCGCGGCCCTCGCGGACCGCCATCCGCGCGTCGCGCAGTTCGTGCGCGAAGTCCGCTCCCGCATCGATGCAGGGCGGGAGGAGTGGCGTGAGCAGATCGAGCTGCCGGGAGACGCGGGGCGTCGCGTGTTGACCTGCGCCTGCACGCCGCTGCCGGGCGACGGCGAGGACGCCGGCTACGTGCTCGTCTTCGATGACATCACCACCCTGCTCGCCGCACAGCGCGAGGCGGCCTGGGGCGAGGTCGCGCGGCGCCTCGCCCACGAGATCAAGAACCCGCTCACCCCGATCCAGCTCTCGGCCGAGCGCATGCGGCGCCGCTTCCTCGCGCAGATGAACGCCGCCGATGCCGCAGTGCTCGAGCGCGCCACGCACACGATCGTGCAGCAGGTCGAGGCGATGAAGCAGATGGTGAACGCGTTCAGTGAATACGCGCGCACGCCCGACATGACGCTGACCCGATTCGGACTCAACCAGCTCGTCACGGAAGTGGCGGACCTGTATCGTGCGCAGAATGCCAGCGTGACGCTGCGGCTCGCGCTCGGGAGCGAGGTCGAATCCATAGAGGCGGACCGGGGCCGCGTGCGGCAGATCCTCAACAACCTGCTGGCGAACGCCTTCGAGGCGGTCGAGGGGCGGGAGGGGGCCCGGATCGAGCTGGCGACGCGGGTCGAGGCGGAGGGAGCCGAACCGGTGGCGACGATCACGGTCAGTGACAACGGTCCCGGTTTCAGGTCCGATATCATCGACCGGGCGTTCGACCCCTACGTGACCAGCAAGTCCAAGGGCACGGGCCTCGGCCTTGCGATCGTGCGCCGCATTGCCGAGGAGCACGGCGGGCACGTCGAGGTGGAGAATGCGGCGGAGGGCGGTGCGCGCGTGCGGGTGATCCTGCCGCTGGCAGACGCGACGCGGGCCAGTGCGGGCCGGGAGCGCCGCAACGAATTGCGAAGGGAGCGGGCATGAGCGCAGCGCATATCCTGGTGGTGGACGACGAGAGCGACATCCGCAGCCTCCTGACCGAGATCCTCTCGGAGGAGGGCTACGAGGTCGATGCCGCGGCGAACGCGAGCGAAGCGCGCGCCTCGCGCGCGAGCCGCGTGCCGGACCTCGTG
>CAZRLI010000181.1:0-4862 GCA_964600535.1 uncultured Steroidobacteraceae bacterium
CCCGTGGGCGAACCCCGTGCCCATCGCCTTGACGATCGCCTCCTTGGCCGCGAAACGCATCGCGAGGAAGCGTTCCTTGCGCCGGGTCAGCGTCAGCTGCGCCCGCTCGGCGGGCATCAGCAGCCGCTCGACGAAATGCTCGCCATGGCGTTCGTACACGCGCTGCACGCGCGCGGCCTCGAGCACGTCCACCCCGATGCCGAAGATCATCGGCGCGCGGCCTGCATCAGCGCGCGCATGTCGCGCACGGCCGTGCGCAGGCCGTCGAACACCGCGCGCGCGATGATCGCGTGGCCGATGTTGAGCTCGACGATCTCCGGGATCGCCGCGACCGGCTCGACATTGTGGTAGTGGAGGCCGTGGCCGGCGTGCACTTCGAGCCCGAAACTCGCGGCGAGGCGCGCGCCCGCGCGCAGCTTCTCGAGCTCGACCGCGACCGCCGCGCCGCTCGCCCCGGCGAAGGCACCCGTGTGCAGCTCGATCACCGGCGCGCCGGTCTGCGCCGCCGCCTCGATCTGGCGCGGTTCGGCCGTGATGAAGAGCGCGACGCGCACCCCGGCGGCCGCCAGCACGCGGCAGCCCTCCGCGATGCGCTGCGCCTGGCCGGCGACGTCAAGGCCACCCTCGGTCGTCACCTCCTCGCGCCGCTCGGGCACGAGGCAGCAGTCCGACGGACGCAGCTCGCGCGCGATCGCGATCATCTCGTCGGTGGCCGCGAGCTCGAGGTTCATGCGGGTCTGCAGCAGTCCGCGCAGCACCCGCACGTCGCAGTCCTGGATATGCCGCCGGTCCTCGCGCAGGTGCAGCGTGATGTTGTCGGCGCCCGCCTGCTCGGCGAGCAGCGCCGCATGCACGGGATCCGGGTAACGTGCACGCCGCGCCTGCCGCAGCGTCGCCACGTGGTCGATGTTCACCCCGAGGGCGATGGAAACCGTCATCGATGCTCCTTGCCGGCGACCGCGCGCGCCACGGCGCGGGTCGTGAGTTCACGGCCTTCAAGGCAATAGTCGAGCGCGGCGCGCAGCACGCGCCGCGCATCGTCGAGCTGCGCCGGATCCGCCAGCGTGCCCGCGGCGAGGCTGAGCAACGAGTGCCCGGCGACGGTGCCGGGTGCATCGGCCACCGCGCGCGCCACGCCCTCGCCTGCCCGGAACACGTAGCGGCCATCGGGCAGGATGGCGCGGCCCGTGTCGAGTTCGACCCCGAGGTCGACCCCGTAACCGAGCTCCTCGAGCAGCCGCTTCTCGAAGAGGCGCAGGGGCACATCGGGTGCCGTGCCCGCCGCGAGCGCGCCGAGCGTGTCCGCATAGGCGTCGAAGAGTTCCGGGTGCGGATCGTCGCGGATCGTGAGCCGCAGCAGCAGTTCATTGAGGTAGAAGCCGGACATCACCACACCGGCCGGCAGGCCGGGTGCACCTTGCATTCCCGTTGCGAGTTCCGCCGCCACCAGCTGCGCCGCCTCGCCATGGCCGCGCCAGGAGACGAGCAGCGGCACGAAGGCTTGCAGCAGCGGGGCGCTGCGGGACTTCGGGCCGCGGGCACCGCGGGCAAACAGCGTCAGCCGCCCCTGTTCGCGGCTGAACACCTCGACGATCCGGCTAGTGTCCCGGTAGGGTCGGTGATGCAGGACATAGGCCCGCGCCAGCTCGGCCTTGCGCACGGCGCGATTCATTCGAGCCCCAGGGACCTGAGCGCCTGCGCGTTGTCGGCCCAGTCCTCGCGCACCTTGACCCACAGCTCGAGGTGCAGCCGCCGTCCAAGCAGCCGGTTCAGCGCAAGGCGCGCAGCGCGCCCGATGCGCTTGAGGCGTTCGCCGCCGTCGCCGATCACGATCGGCTTCTGCCCTTCGCGGTCGACCCAGATGACGGCCGACACGACGAGCCGGCCGTCCTCCTCGACCATGCGCTCGATCGCCACCGCGATGCCGTAGGGCACTTCCTGGTTGAGCTCGAGCGTCAGCTTCTCGCGGATTTCCTCGGCGATGCGGAATGCGGTATCGCGGTCGGTCAGCTGCTCCGGCGGAAACAGCGGCGGTGAATGCGGCAGCTGCGTGCAGATCCGCTGCAGCAACCGGTCGAGGTTGTCGGCGTCGCGCGCCGAGCAGGGCACGACGTCGACGAAGGCGTGGCGCGCGGCGAGCTCGGCGACGAACGGCAGCGCCGCCTCGCGTGGCCGGATGCGGTCCATCTTGTTGACCACCGCGATCGCGGGGCGGGCGCTGGCCGCGACGCGCTCGAGCGCCAGCTGGTCCTCGGCCGTCCAGCGCCCCGCCTCGACCACGAACAGCACGACATCGGCGTCCGCGAGCGCGGCGGCCGCCGTCCGGTTCATGGCGCGATTGAGCGCGCGGCGCGCGCCGTGGTGCAGCCCGGGCGTGTCGACGAAGGCAATCTGCGCCTGCGGCAGGTTGACGAGCCCGAGGATCCGGTGGCGCGTCGTCTGCGGGCGCGGCGTCACGATCGAGAGCTTCTCGCCGACAAGGGCATTGAGCAGGGTCGACTTGCCGACGTTCGGCCGCCCGGCCAGCGCCGCGAAACCGGCGCGGAACTGCACTGCCGCCGGTTCGCTCACGGTGCCGGTTCCCCCGCCAGCAGCCGCGCGAGCAGGCGTTCCGCGGCCTGCTGCTCCGCGCGCCGGCGGCTCGATCCACTGCCCTCGCTCGCCGCCCCCGCTTGCGGCGCCTCGCAGCGCACGTGGAACACCAGCTCGTGCGGCTCGCCCTGCACGTCGTCGAGGTGGTAGCGCGGCAACGACAGGCCGCGGCCCTGCAGGTACTCCTGCAGGCGGGTCTTCGCGTCCTTCAGCGCATCCGGGTGCGGCAATTCGCGGACGACCGCATCGAACAGCGGCATCACGATACGACGCACCTCCGCGAGGCCCGCGTCGAGGTAGAGCGCGCCGACCAGCGCCTCGAAGGCATCCGCGAGGATCGACTGGCGGCGAAAGCCCCCCGTCTTCAGTTCGCCGGTGCCGAGCCGCAGCGTCTCGCCGAGCCCCAGCGCGGCCGCGATGCCCGCGAGCGGCTCCTCGCTCACGATGCGCGCGCGCAGGCGTGACAGGTCGCCTTCCGCGGCCGCCGGGTACTCGGCATAGAGCCGGTCCGAAACCAGCAGGTTGAACACCGCATCGCCGAGGAATTCGAGGCGTTCGTAGTTGTCGCCCGATGCGCTGCGGTGGGTCAGTGCCATCGTGAACAGGCCGGGGTCCCGCGGCGCATACGCGAGGCGCTCGCGCAGCCAGGCGAGGGGCCAGTCGTTCTGCATCCGGGGAACCTGCCTCAGTCGATCGTCGCCACCTTGTCGAACTTCAGGAGGATCGAGGCGTTCGCGAACAGCGGCGCCTGGTCTTCGTACTCGGCGCGCATGACCCACGCGGCGCCTTCCTTGTGAATATCGATGTCCCTCACGTCCGGGAAATCGATGCTGTCGATGTCGAACTGCTTCTCGAGCGCGACGCGGATCGAGCCCGCCGACAGCGTCTCGTCGCTTGCGAGCTGGGTCGCGGTACGCTCGAGCGCCTGCGACACCTTCATGTAGTTGAGCAGTACCGGCGTCAGCCGGATGCCCGCGTAGCCGACCAGGGCGATCGGCACCAGTATGAACAGCCACCCGATGAACGTGATACCCGTCTGCCGTGCACGCATCGTCACTCCCCCGTGCTGTCAATCGATCCGCGCGCCCACGCGTTCCCACTTGGGACCGCCCGCGCGCTGCGGGTCCCAATTGAACCAGATTCGGGTCGCCCTGCCGACCAGATTCTCTTCCGGCACGAAACCCCAGTAGCGACTATCCGCGCTGTTGTCCCGATTGTCGCCGATCATCAGGTACTTGCCTGGCGGCACGTCGATGTCGGAGACGTCGCCGTGGTCGGCGCGACCCTGCAGGCCCTCCGTGCCGCAGACGTAGTTGCGCGGCATGTTGCGGCTGCAGCCGGGCAGGCGCGGCACCGAGAAGTCGTCCGGCGTATTGCAGTACAGGGTCCGGTGCACGTGGTCACCGAGCTTCTCCTCGGCGAGCTGCATGCCGACATAGCAGCCGTCGTCGTAACGGCCGAGCGGCTCGAAGGACACCGGCACCCCGTTGACGACGATGCGGTCGGCCTCGATCCGCACGCGATCGCCCGGCAGGCCGACCAGGCGCTTGATGTAGTTGATGCGCGGGTCCGGCGGGTAGCGGAACACCACCACGTCGCCGCGCTGCGGCTCGCCGACGCTGACGATGCGGGTGTTCAGCACCGGCAGGCGCAGGCCATAGGCGTACTTGTTGACGACGATGAAGTCGCCGTCGAGCAGCGTCGGCATCATCGAATCCGACGGAATCCTGAACGGCTCGAACAGGAAGGAGCGCAGCACGAGCACCACCACCGCGACGGGAAAGAAGCTGCGCGCATAGTCGACGGTCGCGGGCTCGCGCGCGGCGTCCGCTGCCTTGCCGGCCGCGATCGCGCGCCGCGCCCGCCCGCGGCGCAGCCAGGCGCTGTCGACGGCCCAGACGACGCCCGAGAGCAGCGCGATCAGCACCAGCACCAGGCTGAAGTCGAGCGCCTCGGCGCGCAGCATGCGCAGCACCGCGCCGATCACCAGCACCGGCAGGGCGAGATAGGCGGCGCGCGCGAGCGGCGGGTCGCGCGCGGCAGCGGGCGCCGCGGCGATCTCCCTGCCGGGGCGCAGGAACCAGTCGTCGACCAGCGCGACGAGGCCGACCGGTACCGCGAGCCAGGTGGCGATCAGCGTCAGCTGGTCGAGCACGGCTATTTCCTGCCGACCTTGAGCACCGCCAGGAACGCGTCCTGCGGGATTTCGACGTGGCCGAGCTGCTTCATGCGCTTCTTGCCTTCCTTCTGCTTCTCGAGGAGCTTGCGCT